>JBKBUB010000173.1:0-3692 GCA_046290925.1 Thermodesulfovibrionales bacterium
CCAAGAAAATCATCCCGAATAGAACCTTTGCTGATGTCTTAAGCTTTTTCATTTTACTCCTCCTTCGTGTCTAATTTCACCATATCTTCCAGGGTGCCTTGCCAGAACTCCAGAGTTCCTCAAGGTAGTTTTTTTCCTTTAATGTATCCATACAGGACCAGAAGCCGTAATGTCTGTAACCCATTAGCTGACCATCTTTCGCAAGCCCCTCAACAGGATCCCTCTCCCATATGGTTTCGTCACCATCAATATAGTTCAACACCTCAGGACTCAGTACAAAATAGCCTCCATTGATCCATCCCTCTGCCGCCTCAGGTTTCTCGTAAAAATTAACAATCCGATCCTCATCGAAGACTATCCTTCCAAACCTTGCAGGTGCTCTTACAGTTGTTACAGTGGCTTGTTTGCCATGAGCCCTGTGAAAGTTGATGAGTGCTTTTATATCTATATCAGCCACCCCATCGCCATAGGTAAGCATAAAGAGTTCTTCTCCTTCGAGCCATTTTTTTAATCTCTTCAATCTTCCGCCTGTCTGAGTATATAATCCCGTATCTATGACATGAACCTTCCAGTTTGGCTGGTTCCCATCGTGAACAATTGTTTTTCCATTTGATAGATCAATAGTTATATCGTTGTTGATAGCATAAAAGTTCAGGAAATAATCCTTAATAACCTCTCCTTTATAACCAGCAGCTATTATGAACTCATTTATACCATGTGATGAATAGATGTTCATGATATGCCAGAGTATGGGCTTTCCTCCTATCTCAACCATAGGCTTCGGCTTAAGGGATGTTTCCTCTGATAACCGTGTGCCGAATCCTCCTGCTAATATAACGGCCTTCATAAATCTCTCCTCTTAATGTTTAAATTTCCTTTCGTGTTATTGGAAGAAGGATCTTGAACTCTGTCTTATGTTCATCGCTTGTTACAGATATCTCGCCATTATGGGCTGATATTATTGCTTGAGCATTAGCAAGACCGAGTCCTGTTCCATCTGGCTTTGTTGTCATGAAAGGATCGAATATTTTGTCTATAACGGCCTGACAAATCTTATGACCATCATTAATTATAGAGATAGATAATTTTCTGTCCTTTGCCTTTATTTTTGTTTTAATACATATATTTCTTGCCTGAGCTTCAATAGCATTTCTCATTAGATTTTCGAAGCACATCTCGACCAACTCCTTATCAATGTTTGTTGTTACATCATGGCTATCAGGGTAAAAATTTATCATTAAATCAGGGAATTTGAGGTTATATTTGTTTATGAAATCAATGATGAATTGGTTGATGTTACAATTTTCAAAGTTCATTTTCCTCGAAGAAAGCATTGTGTAAGTCAGGACGTCATTTGTGATTTTTTCAAGCTTCTGAATCTCCTTCAGGATAATATCTGAGTATTCAATGGCCTTTTCAAGATTCCCATTGTTTGTGTCAGAAGAAAGTTTACTATTCAGACGCGATGCAAAGCCACCTATACATGTAAGAGTGTTTCTTATTATATGGGCAACGCTTGCAGAGTTTTCACCTAAAATTGTAAGTCTTTCCTTGCGGGCTATTTCCTTTTCGTGCCTTTTTCTTTCATAGGCTGAGCCGATGGCAGTTGCAGCAAGCATTCCCATAATCTTAATCTTTTGCATGGTGTCTATATTAAACCATCCCTGGTCTCCATCCATGTAACTGAATATGATGATACCAATTGGTTCTCCTTTATGGTGTAATGGCATATAAAGTATAGGTTTTGCATATGACTGATCGAGACCTATAGCATTCCTAAGCTCACAGGGAAATGTCATATCCTTGGCCGAGATAAGGCCATCACCTCTTTCAAGCATTTCCTTGAGAGTTGGGTATTCATGGTTTATTCTGTAACCGATTCTATGGTCTTCCCTGGGTATGCCAGCCTTTACAACGAACTCACCTTTTTTATTCTGAATAATGAGGCTGCATCGATTAGAGCAGGCAATGTCCTTTCCCATTGTCACGACGATATTGAGCGTCTCTTCATAGTTTGCCTGTAATAGGGACTTCGCAAACTCAATGAGTTCAGAATTCTTGTTTTCAGAATTATTTGTAAAAGTGCAGGTATTCATTGGAGGTTTTTCAAAGCTCCGCTTTCTCGGTCACAGTAGACCGAGCCTCAAGGTGAGTTTACAGATTAGTAGCAAATCTTATACCCGAAAAAGTGTTATAACAAATTGTGTATAAAATCAGGAACAGCAGTCTTTTTGTTTTATTTACCATGGATGAACTGCATTTCCTTTTTGATTCTTTTTGAAACAGTATCCATAAGATACATGTTAAAATAGGTATCATGTATCATATGGAAACAAAATTATGGGATTTGTTGTGATGAATTAAAAAACTCCTGCCCTTCATCGCTTGTCTTTGTTGATAACGAGGAGAAGGTATTTAGTTCCTTTAAGAAGATATTATCGTGTCGGAATTCTTCCAATCTCTTATAAAAGGCCTTTCTCGATATACCGAGTATCTTTGAAGCCTTTGATTTATTCCCCTTGCATTTCCTGAGGGCCTCAATAATTGCATCTCTTTCTAATTCCTTGATCGTCTTCACTACATTAGATTCGATCGCTTCCTCTTCATTACAGACTATAATATGAAACTCTTCAGGCAAATCTATTAAGTTAAGAATATCTCTTCTTGACATCACAACAGACCTCTCTATTACGTTTCTTAGTTGTCTAACATTGCCAGGCCAGTGGTATCTCTGAAATGCCCTCATCACTTCATCTGATAAATTAACATTTTTTCCCTCTCTTTCATTGAATTCTTTAACAAATTCCATTGCAAGCAAAGGGATATCTTCTCTCCTTTCTCTCAAGGGGGGAACCTTTATATCTACAACATTAATTCTATAGTAGAGGTCTTCCCTGAATCTGCCTTCTTTTACTTCTTTCCGCAGTTCTCTATTAGTTGATGATATAAGCCTGAAATTCACCTTTATTTTCTTGTTATTACCGATTCGTTCTAACTCTCTTTCTTGAATAACTCTTAATAGTTTTGCCTGAAGAGATAATTCGAGTTCACCTATCTCATCAAGGAATAATGTTCCACCCTCAACCTCTTCTATCTTGCCTTTCCTTTGCGTTATTGCTCCTGTAAAGGCTCCTTTCTCGTAACCGAATAGTTCTGCTTCCATAAGTTCCTTTGGAATGGCAGCACAATTAACAGTTATAAAGGGTAATGAGTCCCTGCGACTGCTATAATGAAGTGCCCTTGCTATCAGTTCTTTTCCTGTGCCTGTCTCGCCATGGATTAAGACGCTACTATCTGTATCCTTAACAGCCTCTATTATCTCGAAGATCTTTCTTATCTGTGGTGTTGTGCCGATAATTCTATGTTGCCTGTTATTGTATAGTTTTTTTCTAAGTTCAGAGATTTCTTTTTTAAGGAAGCGCTGCTCAATGGCCCTTGCTAAGATTCCTTTGAGCTTGTTGTAATCAGGAGGCTTTATGAAATAATAAAAGGCTCCCTCTGTAATTGCTTTCACCGCTGAGTCTACCGTTCCATAGGCAGTTAAGAAGATAACCGGTATATCAGGAGTGTTGTTCTTTACGTAATCAAAGAGGTCCATGCCATCCTTATCGGGCATCTTTAAGTCGGTTATTATGGTATCTATATCCTCTTTTTCGAGGATTTTGATAGCACTTTCTACATCAGGTACGCCT
>JBKBUB010000174.1:0-3669 GCA_046290925.1 Thermodesulfovibrionales bacterium
ATTGGGATAGCGGGCAAGGTAGTAGGGCATGCAAGGAGGCTGTGTTTGAAGGTATATGCAGAGGTAGAGAAATTTATACTTTTGAGGAAGATAAGGCTTAAGTGTGCAGAATTAGTAACATAAAGGGATATAGGGAAGAAAAAGGGATGAACAAAATTCTACAAGGGATAAGTATTGTCTGAAAAAGCAGAAAAGGAGCAGCTAAAAGGATTTGAGAGATTAATTTAGAAAAAAAACTGCAAAGTGGCCTTTTTTAAATCTTTAAAATACCATAAAAAGGTGATTAAAAGGGGTTTAACCTCTTACCTGATTTTTCTATCGGCAATTTACAGTCCTCTTAAAAAGATTTGACAATCTTCTTTGCGATAGGTTATTTTAATACATCTCACATGTTTATCCCTTAAATGCAGGGAGTGATCAATCGCGGGGTGGAGCAGCCTGGTAGCTCGTCGGGCTCATAACCCGAAGGTCGGAGGTTCAAATCCTCCCCCCGCCACCAAGAATTATGGTTAACAACTAAGCTTAACACATCAATTTTAGGACTCGAATCAGCTTAAATGGACATATTCCAAACGATAGCAGAGAGAAGGATTCAAGAGGCGATAGAAAGTGGTGAATTCGATAATTTACCGAATCGAGGAAAGCCTCTCAAGATGGATGAAGACTTTTTTATACCTCAGGATTTGCGAATGGCTTACAGGGTGCTCAAAAACGCAGGCTGTCTCCCTCCTGAGCTCGAATTAAGAAATGAGATTATCTCCCTTAGAATGATGATAGATTCCTTAGATGACGATAGAGAGAGAACTAAAAAGATCAGAGAACTCAATTTTAAAATCCTCAAACTAAATGAACTCAGAAAGAGGCCTTTTAACCTGGAGGATTTCCCTGAATACGAAAGGAAGATCGTCGATAAATTCATCCCTTAGCAATCTAAAAAACAGATAAGGTATTTTTATTCCAACTAATTCTGTTATAATTAAATATGAAGAAGGTTTATAAATTCATTTTCATTTTTATTTTGATCTTTTCTGCTACAAGCGTTTTTGCTGAAAAAAAAGATAACGGCCCTCTTAATTCCTTCACTCCTTCACCCCTTCGCCTATCACAGGCCTATTATGAATTCATACTCGGTTACGAGGAAGAGCTATCAGGAAACTGGGCAGAGGCAATTAAACATTATAATGAGGTCCTCAGGTACGATCCTCGCTCTACATATGTAAAGACTCAGTTGAGCTATATATATTTGAGAATGGGAAAGATGGATGATGCTATTAAATTTCTCGAGGAGGCAATAAAAACAGACCCTGAATACATACCTTCTCTTATGCTCCTCGGACAGATTTACAGCACCCAGAAGAAATACGACGAGGCAATAGGAATCTATGAAAAGGTTCTCAGAATAGATCCATCCCAGAAAGACGTTTATCTCCTCCTCGGTGTGGCTTACGCATCTCAGGATAGAAACGAAGAGGCTATAAAGGCCTTTGAATCTCTTTTGAAAATCAGCCCTGATAATGTTATGTCCTTTTATTATCTTGGCTCGATATATGTGGATATGAAGGAATATGATAGAGCCATTGATTATTTCAAAAGGGTAATAGATCTTAAACCAAACTTTGAGGCGGCCTACTTTAATCTTGGGCTCATTTATGAAATAAAAGACAATCCTTCAGAAGCAGAAAGTTTCTACAAAAAGGCAATCGAATTGAATCCCCACAATATAAGGGCAAAAGAAAGGCTAAGTCAGATCTATCTTAATAAAAAGGATGTTAATAAAGCTATAGAAGAACTGAAAGAAATACTAAAACAGACCCCTGCTAACATAGATGTGCACTTAAGGCTGGGATTGATTTATATAGAGGAGAAAAATTACGAGAAGGCGATAGAGGAATTAAGGATAGTTCTTGGCGCAAGACCCAACGATTTACAGGCAAGGTATTATCTCGGGTTGATACTTGAGGAGATGGAAAAATACGAAGATGCAGAAGGAGAATTCAGAAAAATTATCCTCGCAGAACCAAAAAATATAAATGCCTTTTTGCACCTCGGTTTTATCTACACAAAGCTGAAAAGATATGACGACGCCGTGAAGGTCTATGAGGAGGTTCTTACCTTTGAGAAGGGGAAACCCGAAATCTATAACTATCTCGCCCATACACTGATAGAAAAGAAGGACTACAAGAAAGCCGAAGAGGTTATCATGGATGGATTAAAGATCTTCGGTGAAAATGCTGATCTCAATTTCAATCTTGCCATTGTAATGGAAAAGACAGACAGATTTAACGAGATGGTAACACATTTAAAAAAGGTCATAGAGATGGACCCAAAACATGCCGATGCCCTTAATTATCTTGGTTACAGTTATGCTGATAAGGGAATCCATCTTGAAGAGGCCTACTCCCTCATTAAAAGGGCCCTGGATATAAAGCCTGAAAGTGGGTATATAATAGACAGTCTTGGATGGGTTTACTTCAAGATGGGTAAATATGATGAGGCACTCAAATATCTAAGGAAGGCACTTGAGTTTGTAAAGGACGACCCTGTTCTTTACGAACATTTAGGCGATGTTTATGAAGCTATGGGTAAATATAATAATGCTATAGATTTCTGGAATGAATCCCTTAAATTTCATGACAAGGAAGAGGGACTGAAGGACAGGGTCGAGAAAAAGATAGAGTCAGCTAAAAAGAGAATAGTCGATTCGGTAAAATAGAATGATCGCTCCTTCACCGCTTCACCCTTTCACCACTTCAACCCTTACTGACTCTTCTATTGTTTTGAAGGCGCCTGCAAAAATAAACTGGTTTCTCATAGTAAAGGGTCAAAGGAACGATGGTTATCATGAGATAATAAGCCTAATGCAGAGGGTTTCAGTTTACGACGAGTTAATATTTGAACCTTCTGACGAGATAGAGATAATAACAGAAGCTGACATACCCTTTGAGGAAAACCTCATTTATAGGGCAGTGCTCTTAATAAAAAGCACATTTCAGACTCTCAAACCAACGGGTATAAGAATAATGCTTAAAAAAGAGATACCTGTTGCGGCAGGTCTTGGTGGCGGTAGTAGCGATGCAGCGACTACTATAATGGGTCTCAACAAATTATGGGGGCTGAATCTGGATATTAAGGATATGATGAGGATAGGTGCCTCAATTGGCTCCGATGTTCCCTTCTTCTTTGGTTCACCTGCGGCCGCTATAAAAGGACGGGGGGAAGTGGTCCGTCCTGTAAAATTAAAAAGGTCCTATCCTTTATTGTTAGTTAAACCACCTCTAATGATAGAGACAAAATGGGCATATTCTGAGATTGATCGTGTCTCAAAGAATGACAGTAACAATCAGGATGGTAAGTATCTTTCAAGGTTTATTCAATTTCTTAATAGTGAAGATGTGGCAAAGCCATTTCCTAACGAAAGAAATGACCTCGAAACCGTTGTTATTGATAGATACCCTGAAATAGGTGAGATAAAGGAAATGCTTAAAAAAAATGGCGCCTTTTTTTCAATCATGAGCGGTAGCGGTCCTACTGTAATAGGCTTCTTTGATACACATGAGAAGGCTAAAAAGGCCATGGATGTCATCCCTGCTCGTTACTGGTGCAGATTGGCAGAGACCATAATTTGACTTTTCCTGTATCTTTTTGATAATTTATGTAGTTTCTTTTGAA
>JBKBUB010000175.1:0-3633 GCA_046290925.1 Thermodesulfovibrionales bacterium
ACGATTATCCATTATTTAAAATACACAATCCTGTTTCCACCGAGGTGCAAAGGTATATCTGCAGAATCTTTCCATAGTCCTTTTGAGAGATAATCATCGTCAGCCTCGGCATAGAGAACCTTTCCAAAAAAGGCATAACATTCCCCCGCCTCTATAACTTTCCACAACTTGCATTCTATATAACCGAGGCAGTCGTCAACAAGCGGAGGTTTCACAACCTTTGCACTGCTATATTTGAGACTGGCTTTTTTAAATTTATCCGCATCTCTTCCCGAGATCTTCCCACAGAGCCATAACGCCTTCAGCATCTTTTTAGAAGGGATGTTAATGACAAATTCCTTTGACTGCCTTATCAGTTCTGCTGTGTAACTCTCCCTCGATACACAGACGAGAACAATCGGTGGTTCTTCACTTACAGGTGTTGCCCAGGCACAGGTCATCACGTTATGCCTGCCATCCTTACTAACACTCGTTAAGAAGAAGACCATCTTTGGATGAAGAAGATGGTATATATTGGATCTTATCTCTCTCAGCATTTCTCTATCACCTCCCTGAATCTCTTAAAAAGATGTGTCGAATCATTTGGCCCAGGTCCTGCCTCGGGATGGTGTTGAACAGAAAATATTGGGTATTCCACATGCTCCATCCCTTCTTCTGAACCGTCAAAGAGGTTCTGGTGCGTCAGCCTTACCTGCCCTTTAAGGCTATTTATGTCAACGCAGTAATTATGATTCTGCGCCGTTATCTCAACCCTTCCTGTCTTTAAATCCTTTACAGGGTGATTCCCTCCATGATGACCGAATTTCAACTTGTAAGTCCTTCCGCCCATGGCGAGGCCAAGTATCTGGTGACCGAGGCAGATGCCAAAGATCGGTTTTTTCCCAATTAGCCCCCTTGTATTCACAATTGCATATGTGACTGTCACAGGGTCACCAGGGCCGTTGCTCAGAAGTATCCCGTCAGGATTCATCTCAAGAACAGCCTCAGCCGGCGTAGTAGCAGGAACTACAGTTACATTAAAACCTGCCTCGAAGAGGTTTCTAAGGATATTGAACTTTACCCCAAAATCATAGACAACTATATTATAAGTCGCCTCCCTCTCCAATTTGCACCAGGGCCAGCAACCCTCTTTCCAGGAATAAGCTTCTTTCGTCGTGACTTCCTTCACCAGATCAATAGCCGAAATGCCAGGATGTCCCTTCACCTTTTCGAGTAAGCTTTCAGGATTCAGATCAACGGTGGAGATAATTCCCATCTGGGCACCATGATTTCTTAGATGCCTTGTCAGTGCCCTCGTATCAATACCTTCAATTGCTACTATCTCGTTGTCCCTGAGATACTGCCCCAGGGGCATCTTTGACCGCCAGTTGCTTGGAAAATCTATATATTCCTTAACAACAAATCCCTCAACCTTCGGACCGCCTGCTGACTCAACATCCTCAAGATTTACTCCGTAGTTGCCGATCTGAGGATATGTCATAGTCACGATCTGTCCCTTATAGGATGGATCGGTGAGTATCTCCTGATAGCCTGTCATTGATGTATTAAATACAACCTCTCCTATGGTCTCACCTTCAGAGCCGAAACTCTTTCCATCAAAAACAGTCCCATCAGCCAATACAAGCAATGCCTTACTCATTAATCCTCCGATAAAAGTCAAGAATCATTTTGAAGTGCTATAAATCACAACCCCGTTTTCAACAACCTCTCTTGCAAATCCTTGTTTCTTTAAAATTTGTTCAGGCGTAAATCCTATCGGTTCGATCGGCTCTCCGAAATTATGGTGTGCTTTACTTAAAATTATCTGCCGCTCAAAAATATCCATTTTTTGAATGAAGATGATATGACCGCAATATCAATATCGCTGTCTTCCTTCTGCTTTCCTTTAGCATATGAACCGTATAAAAAAACAGCGGATATATCAATATTGTATTTTTTAAGTTCTGCGATATCTCGTTCAACTATTTTTTTAATCTCGGATCTTTTTTTAACCATTTAAGAACTCCTTCGTCTTATTAAGATAATCGGCAACCCTATCTTTCTTGAATGCCTTGACGAGAGCGCTAATATCTTCAGGATACCTTGTTACAACACTTAAATCATTCAAGGATTCTATTGTCTGCAAAAGGTTTTCAGGAATTTTAAGTTTTACGGCATTAGACAGATAAATCAAATTATGCGTTTTGGGCGGAACTTTTCCATGAGTTGCCTCATACAATGCCTTAAGCAGTTTTTCTACAGACAGATGGCACATAAAAAGCACATAAACATATCTGCCTGTAGCAAACATATGTTCAGCGGTTTTTATGTCGTAGTTTGACGACTTAATCCAATTTGCTATTGAATCCATAAATATTAACTTTCTTTAAGGTGAGCAAATATAATCTCCTCATGCCTTAAAAGCTCACGCCGTATTACCGAAATTACCGAGTTCCTGTCTTCTGATTAAATCATAATTCGGTTTATCATTTATATAACAACTTTTATCATTCGGTCTTCCGCCAAGAAGGTCCCCCAGATAGATATACTTTATGCCATTTGCCATAATAACTTTCATCAATTGATCTCTGTTAAACTGAGAGGCATATTTGCTGTAGGGAGCACTCCTTACATCAACAAGCACCTCAATATTTGCAGAAACAAGAAGCTTAATAAAGCTATCTATATCCATATTCGAATGACCTATAGTATAAAGAATTCTGTTCATTACTACCTATGATCCCTATATCCTCAAGTCAAACTATCTTGACTGTACTTACTATCTATAAAACACTATAAAACTCAAAATTTGCTACTATAATAACATACAAAAAGGAATTTTCAAAAAATGAGACTGAAACTACAAATCCAGTATGAAGGAACACATTACAATGGGTGGCAGGTTCAGCCAGAGGGTCAGACCATTCAGGGGATATTACAGGAGTGTATATACCGCCTAACAGGTGAGATGGTCAAGGTGACAGCCGCTGGAAGGACCGATGCAGGGGTTCATGCCATTGAACAGGTCGTAACCTTTGAGACAACGTCAAGACACACTGCCGATGTTTTTAAGAGGGCAATTAATGCAATGCTTCCTGAGGATATAAGGATAATGAAGGCCGAGTTGGTTGAAGAGGGTTTTCATGCCCGATACAGTGCAGCAAGTAAGAGATATGTATATATGATTGCAAACAATGAAGACCTTCCAGTTTTTCTAAGGAGATATGTGTGGTGGATAAGGATTCCTCTTGACTTTGATTCAATGATCACAGCCTCAAAGTTCCTTATAGGAACCCATGACTTCTCGTCCTTCAGGGGGTCAGGTTGCGGAGCAAAAAGCACCATAAGGACAATCTATTCCATAAATGTAGAGAAGATGAATAGCACTCCCTTTATATTCACAGAGTTTAAAGGTAATTTCATTAAGGTGACTATTGAGGCAGAGGCCTTCTTAAGACATATGGTTAGAAATATAGTAGGCACCCTTGTCGAGGTTGGAAAGGGAAGATTGGGTCCAGATGTAGTAAAAGATATACTTAATGCAAAAAACAGGAAGTTTGCAGGTCCTACTGCTCCTTCACAGGGGTTGTTTCTCGAAAGAGTTATTTATCCCCAAACGTTGCAAAAACTATCCTGATATTTGGGCTGGCATGG
>JBKBUB010000176.1:0-3586 GCA_046290925.1 Thermodesulfovibrionales bacterium
TTCCCTGCCCTCTACCTTCTTGCCTCTCCTGTCAGTTACATATACAAAACTCCCTTTGCTTGCTACATCCAATCCAATGTAATGCATGGTCTACCCCCTTTTTTAAGTTTCCTTTATTATCCCTTATCAGGGATAGCACTATTCAAGGGGATAGTTATTCATAGTATCTCCAATAATAAGCTAATTTTTGCAACGTTTGGGTCTTTTTAAGAAAAAAATCAGTAAACCTATAAAGGCCATTATGGTACTTAATATCTGTCCCATTGTTAAAAATC
Organism: Thermodesulfovibrionales bacterium; assembly: GCA_046290925.1. GTDB lineage: Bacteria > Nitrospirota > Thermodesulfovibrionia > Thermodesulfovibrionales > UBA9159 > JBBIPQ01. The sequence continues at coordinate 276 of JBKBUB010000176.1, forward strand.
CGAGGATATATCCTATCTGCGGATCTGGTTCCCTAAAAAACTCTACAGTGAACCTGAATAATCCATAAAGGGAAAGGAATGTTGCCAGGAGGTATCCCTTTTTAGATAACCTTTCTTTAAGAAACCAAAGCAAAAGAAAAAGGATGATACCTTCGAGAATGAATTCGTAAAGTTGAGATGGATGCCTTGGCAATGGTCCACCATCGGGAAATACCATAGCCCATGGGACATCTGTAACCCTGCCATAAAGTTCACCATTAATAAAATTTCCTAACCTTCCAAGACCGAGACCAATCGGGGCTGTTACTATAACAAGATCCGATATCTGCCAGAAATCAAGCTTGTACCTTCTCGTAAAGATGAAGCCACTGACAATACATCCTATGAGTCCACCGTGGAAGGACATGCCGCCATGCCAGACAGCAAAGATCTCGAAGGGATTCTTTAAATAAACGGACAGGTTATAGAAAATAACATAACCCAGTCTTGCACCTATCAGCAGGCCGAGGATAATATAGGTGTATAGTGAATCAATTGCCACTTTAGAAATAGGAAGCCCCCTTTTCCTTACCTGATACCTTACAAGGAAGTAAGATGATAGAAAACCAGCAAGGTACATCATGCCATACCATCTTACAGAGAAGGGCCCGACCCTTACTATCTCAGGACTTATGTGTGGATATGGAATCATCTAAAAATGATAACACAAATAAGGATGATAGGGGTTAGAGGGTTGGGAAGTTAACCAGTTATTTGAGGCATGCCAGCCTCCGAATTTATGCAACATTAAGGTAGAATAACCTCGAATATGGGTGTGTAGTGCATAGTGATATAAAATTCCATCCCTATACACTACACATCTTATACATTTTTCTTCTACTTCTTTTGCTTTAGTTCAAAGGCCTTAACAGCCTTGCCTGCGGCCTCTTCAGCCCTCTTAGCAGCCTCTTCAGCCCTCTTAGCAGCCTCTTCAGCCCTCTTAGCAGCCTCTTCAGCCCTCTTCATAGCAGCATCTGCCTTACCGCAACAATCCTGAGCTATCTTTTTTGCCTCTTCTGCAAGTTTCTTTGCATCAGCAGCCTCTTTCTTTGCCTCTGAAACCTCGGAAGATAGAGACTTTGTCTTACCTTCAAGGTCATTCAGACGGGACTCAATTGCTGCGACCCTTGATTCAAGCTTACTTATCCTGTCAACGAGGGGGTCAATCTGTTGCTTAACATAATCCTTTGTTGCACAGCCAAAAGAGAATAAAAATAATATTGATACTAAAAGTAAAAGGGCCCTTTTCATATCCTCTCACCTCCTTTCACAATCTAATATTAGCTCCAGAGTAAAAAAAAATCAACTTATATTTTCATCGCCTCAATTCCAAAGCTCTCAAAATTCGTCGTTAGAAATAATGCGAAGGTGAAGGCCTTTCTTCCATATCGCAAATTCAGGAGGTTTGACTTGATTGCCCTCGTAAGGTTAATATTTTTTATGCACCAACATTCGGACTACATACCTCTTCATCTCCATACAGAATACAGCCTTTTGGATGGTTCTATAAAGATAGATGAGCTTTTTGAGCTTGCATCACATTACAGGATGCCTGCCCTTGCTATCACTGACCATGGTAATCTTTTTGGAGCAATAGAATTTTATAAAAAGGCATCAAAGGCAGGTATTAAGCCGATAATAGGATGTGAGGTATATGTATCGCCAGGTAGCAGGCTTGATAAAAAAACCTCTGAATCCCCCTTTCATCTCATACTCCTTGCAAGGGACAATGAGGGATACAGTAACCTCTCTACCCTTGTAACAAAGGCGTACACAGAGGGTTTTTATTATAAACCAAGGATTGATAAAGAGCTTCTCGAAAGATATTCAAAGGGTCTAATAGGTCTTTCTTCATGTCTGAAAGGCGAGATACCTCATTACCTCGGAAAGGAAATGACTAATGAGGCAAGAAAGGCAGCTATTAAATACATGGAAATATTCGGGAAGGAAAACTTCTATATAGAACTCCAGGATAACGGTCTTCAGGAACAGATAAAGATCAATAGAAAACTGATTGAGCTTGCAAGGGAACTTGAACTTCCAGTGGTTGCAACAAACGACTGTCATTACCTTAAACCTGAAGATGCAAGGGCCCACGATGTCCTTGTATGCATACAGACAGGCAAGACCATTAATGATCCTAACAGGATGAGATTCGGCTCTCAGCAGTTTTATTTCAAGTCTCCGGAGGAGATGAAAAAGGCCTTTACCGAGATCCCTGTAGCAATTAAGGCAACCTGGGATATTGCAGAGAGATGCAATGTCAGATTCGATCTCAATGCTCAGTTATTGCCAAGTTTTAATGTTGATAAAGGGATTTCTCCTGAGGTATATCTCAAGGAACTTGCTACATCGGGACTGAAAAACAGATTCGGTAATCCCCCTGAAATATATTTAGATAGATTATCAATGGAATTGGATGTAATAAACAGGATGAAATATGCCCCTTATTTTCTTATAGTCTGGGACTTCATAAGGTTCGCCAGGGAAAAGGGGATACCGGTTGGTCCCGGAAGGGGTTCGGCGGCAGGCAGTCTTGTTGCCTACTGCTTAGGCATAACAGAGATAGACCCTATAAAATACAACCTCCTCTTCGAGAGATTCCTTAACCCCGAGAGGATAAGCATGCCAGATATAGATGTAGATTTCTGCACAGACCGTAGGCCAGAAGTCATTGCCTATGTAGCAGAAAAATACGGTCATGACAGGGTATCTCAGATAATAACCTTCGGCACTATGGCTGCAAAGGGAGCAATAAGAGATGTTGGAAGGGCCCTTGCTATGCCCTATGCCGAGGTTGACAAAATTGCAAAGCTTATCCCAGAAGGACCGAATATACCGATTGATGAGGCCCTTAGGGTAGAGCCACAGTTAAAGGAACTCTATGATACAAATCCAAAGATTAAGGACCTCATCGATATAGCAAGAAGACTGGAAGGTCTCTGCAGGCATGCCTCCACACATGCAGCAGGCGTTGTTGTTTCACCAAAACCTCTTACAGATCTTGTACCACTTTACAAAAACCCTACTGATAATACCATCACCACCCAGTTCGATATGACCTCAATTGAAAGCCTCGGCTTACTGAAATTTGACTTCCTCGGTCTTAAAACACTTACTGTAATAGAAAAAACCCTGAGGCATATAAAGGCCTCAAAGGGAATTGACCTTTCCCTCAAAGACCTCTCTCTCGAGGATGAATTGACCTATAAACTTCTCTGTTCAGGTCAGACAACTGGCATATTCCAGCTCGAGAGTTCAGGAATGAGAGA
>JBKBUB010000177.1:0-3519 GCA_046290925.1 Thermodesulfovibrionales bacterium
AAGGGGCTTTTCTAAGGTGCTTTCTCTTTATCTACACGATTTCCAGAAGAACCAAAATTCCAATTCCATATTTTTTATGGTAACATAGACTATGCTTTATTACTGCCCGGTTTTATTATCAATCTTCAGTTATTACAGAAGATGCCCAAGATGCAAAAAGGCCCAGCATTTCAAAGGCAAGAAAAAGGGTGATACCGTACGCTGCAGAAAGTGCGGGCATGAGTTTGTGTTGAAATAGTTCAAGCTTTACCACTTTCCTCCATTGTCCTGAATATTTCAATAACCGATACAAACATCGCCAGGACCATCGGCCCCAATACAAACCCTATCAGTCCAAAAATCTTTATACCTCCCAGAACACTGAAGAAAAGGGCAAGAAAATGCATCTTGGTCCTGCTGCCGATTATAATCTCGAATTTTTTTCACGATTCCGTCGATCATATTTTTACCCAGCATCCTTATATTATCCATTACAACCTTATTCAATTCATTTTCTGTAATGTCAAATAGGGATATTATCTTCTCTATAACCGAATGGACAACCGAATGCCCTGTAATATCTTTTATGGCCTGTCTCTTTCCCGCCTCTGCAAATTCCATTATGCCCTTCAATTCCTGTACAAGCATAATTGAAAGATATGATACAGGGCCAATAATAAACAATAGTATTATACAAAGAACAATCATGGCCGAGACAGACCGCCATTTGGTATATCTTAGTATTAAGCCATAAAGAGGATAAAATAGAACAGTAATCACGGCAGCCCACGCTATTGCCACCAGAAATGGCTTCATTACCTGGTAGCTTAAATAACCGAATAGTATTGTGAGGGATAATATCACAATAAAATAAAACCTGTTAACCATAGTTAGCAGTCCTCCTCGATCTGGGTTCCCGGATGTCTTTCACCGACGAGACAATAGCAGATGAATAACGCATGGTATCCAGCACGACCTATCCACAGCATGGCATCCAGCACACTTATCGGTTCACTACCTGTTATATTCGAGGGTATTTGTGTCATTATTAAACTCCTCTGGATATTTCTTTATACAAACGTTCCGTGTCTTCCTTCCGGCACAATTCCGTACCTGGAGTCATGACTGCTGCTGTGCCGGCAGCAATGCCGAAACGGACGGCCTCTTTTAGCGGCCTGCCCTGTGACAGGCTCAATACAATTCCAGCCACCATGCTATCGCCAGCCCCTACTTTGCTGATGATAGTAACAGCGGGAGGCACTATATGCTCAACTGCTTCTTCTGAAACAAAAATGGCGCCTGCTGCGCCGAGAGAAATTACAACCACCTCAGCCTTCCCGCTTTCTACAATCCTCTTTGCCGCTAACTTTATCTGTGATTCCTCTTTTATTTCGCCACCCACAAGCTCTCTGAATTCCCTCACGTTGGGCTTAATTAAATAAACACCTTCCTGAAGTGCAAGCTTAAGAACTTCTCCAGATGCATCGACAATCACCTTTGCATTCATTTCCTTTCCGATACGCGCAATTCGTGCATACAAGTCTATTGGCACGCCTGGTGGAAGGCTGCCACTGGCAACTATGTAATCAGGCGCCGGCTTAATGTTTAACAACTCCTCAAGGCATTGCTGCCATTCCAGATCACCGAGTTCAGGACCTGGCATGCCGAAACGAAATTGCTGGCCGGTAGATTCTTCCAGTACTATCAGATTTTCCCTTGACCACCCTTTGATCGTAATAGGTCGATGAGTAAGGCCCTCTTGGTCAAACAGAAATTGAAGCATTTGACCTGTCGGTCCGCCTGAAGGATACAAGGCCAGAGATTCTCCTCCCAGCTTTTTTATGGCCCGGCAGACATTGATCCCTCCCCCGCCAGGCTCAAAGCGAGGCTTTGTGCAGTAGAGTTTCCTCTCGGCTACAACATTGCCAACGCTTGAACTCTTGTCGATCGCTGGGTTCATTGTAATAGTGACGATTCTCTTCATTTATTGCCTCCTTTCAAATTCGTATTCTCCCCGTTTCTCATTACACGTTTCATCTTACTTTCCTCCAGTCTTAATAGTCCCGGTTTAAAAATCTCGCATTACCGCAGTCTCAGATAACTCCTTCAAGCAAGTCAGCGAAAAATTCTTCCTTATCACCGAATAATTCTAGTCTTTATACCTTACCATTACTCCGGCTTTGCAGTTCGCGTTTCTATGATAGTCCGTATTTTATTCATGGTATCCTTATCTGTTAATACAAGCATTCTGTCACCTGGCTGAAGCACTGTTCCGCCGCCTGGAATGAAAAAATCATTTCCTCTGTTGATTAAAACCACAAGAGTACCATCCGGCAGATCGAGTTCTAATATCCGCTTGTTACTTACTGCTGAATTGTCAGGGATCGCTATTTCTGTTAAATCACACCTCGTCTTTCCTGTTGGCTCGCACTCAATAGGATAAGTTGTTTTTATAGGAATCGGAGCATCTACTCCAAGCCACCTGGCAACTATGGGGATTGTTGTCCCCTGAAGCAACGCAGAGATCAACACGATAAAGAAAACCATATTAAATATTATGTCCGCCTTTGGAATTCCTGCGAGGAGCGGAAATGTAGCGAGGATAATTGGAACAGCACCCCGCAATCCAACCCACGAGACCATAGTCTTCTCTCTGACGGTCATACCAGAAAAAACGGTGCTCAGAAAAACCCCAACGGGACGAGCTACCAACATTAAGAACATAGAAACCGCGAGGCCAGTTCCAATGACATGAACAAGGCGGGAGGGAAAGACAAGAAGTCCTAACATTAAAAACATGGAAATCTGCATCAGCCAGGCAAAACCGTCATGAAATCTCATGAGGCTTTTCTTATGGATAAAATTACGATTACCCAAAACTAATCCTGCGATATACACTGCGAGAAAACCGTTTCCTCCTGCTGTGGCTGTAGTTCCATAAGTTAGAAGGACTAAAGTCAGGCTCAACACGGGATAAAGTCCTTCATACTCCAGTTTCAGATTATTGACAAGATACACCATTCCGATGCCCATAAGGTAACCCAGGACTGCTCCGAGCACCATCTGTTGGACAAACATCGGCATCAAACTAAAAACAGATTCTCCAGGATGAAGCAGAAGACTGACAAAGCCGATCGTGAGCAGGACAGCCATGGGGTCGTTGCTGCCGGACTCAAGCTCCAGAAGAGGCTTTAAATTTCCCCTTAAGCTGACTTTCTTTGATCTCAGCACCAAAAAAACGGCTGCGGCATCTGTTGACGATATGATGGCGCCAAGAAGAAGTCCCTCAAAGAGTGAAAAACCTAAAACAACTGTTGCAAACCACCCCACGAATACTGCGGTGATTAGCACTCCGGCTGTTGAAAGAGCTATTGCACTCCAAAGGACAGGCTTTACACTTGTCCAGTTAGTGTCAAGCCCTCCTGCAAAAAGTATAAAAGACAGGGCAACCACTCCAAGAAACTGTGCAATATAAGGATCATCGAAATGTATTCCGCCCGGGCCGTCCGAACCTGCAAGCATTCCCAAAACAAGAAATAT
>JBKBUB010000178.1:0-3519 GCA_046290925.1 Thermodesulfovibrionales bacterium
CCCTCACAGATGAGGGAAGGAAGACGATCAAGCAAAAGCCTGAGAGGATTCTCGAGGTGAATAAGGAACTTGAGTCAATGGGCGTGAAGGTTCAAAAACAGTTTGCGGTTCTTGGTCCTTATGATTTTGTGAATATCGTCGAGGCCCCTGATAATGAGACGGTCATGAAGATGTCTGTCGAGATAGGTTCGAGGGGATCTGTCCAGTTGCTGACCCTGGCAGCTATACCAATTGAGGAGTTTATTAAGAGGCTGAAATAGTGCGATGTTTTTTGTACCCAGATAATGCAGATGTTGCTCAAAAACTTATTTAACTCGATGATTTTATTGAATTATCTCGAATTGGTGTATGGATAAAAATATGCGTAACACAATCAGTTCACTAAGGTATCGAAAAATAAATTTTCTCGCAACATTCTGCATTATCTGATAAATGCTTTTTCCGGGGCGTAATAAGGGCTTAATGAAATGAGATATTCATGGGCCACTTCTGTGGTCCTTTTTTTCATCCTAATCTCATCCTCCCAGGCAGGAGATATTTATGAAAAGAAGCGCCTCTTGATGGTCGAAAGGGATATAAGGGCCAGGGGGGTTAAGGATGCACAGGTACTCGACGCCATGCGGAGGGTTCCCCGTCATCTCTTTGTAGAGGAGGGTCTCAAGAATCAGGCCTATGATGACCATCCATTACCAATTGGCGAAGGACAGACCATATCACAACCCTATGTTGTTGCCCTTATGACAGAGGCCTTGGGGCTTAAAACCTCAGGCAGGGTGCTCGAGATAGGGACTGGGTCAGGTTATCAGGCAGCAGTCCTTGCAGAGTTAGTCAGAGAAGTTTACACAATCGAGATCAGAAAAGGCCTTGCTGAGAAGGCTGAAAAGAGGCTCAGCGAATTAGGTTACAGGAATGTCAGGGTCAGGTATGGCGATGGATATTTTGGCTGGGAGGAGTTTGCACCCTTTGATGCCATAATAGTTACAGCCTCTGTCAATCATATCCCTCCACCACTCATAAAACAGTTAAAGGATGGCGGAAGACTTATAATCCCCCTTGGAAGCACCATCTATTACCAGACCCTTACCCTTGTTAAAAAGAAAAAGGGTGAGGTATTCCTCGAGCAGATGGGTCCTGTTGCCTTTGTGCCTATGATCGGAGAGGCAGAAAAAAGGCGATGAGATAACAAACTGCTCCTACAAAAAGAACTGATTTAAAGCCCGTATTCATAGCAAGTATCATGGCAAGGATGGGTGAGAGGACAGAGAAGAACCCGTTTACTGCCCATGCCCACGGGATCGCCTCAGGTTCCATCTTGCCGAGTCTCTTTATGCCTGTTGGAAAGGGTATACCCATCAAAAGGCATAGTGCTGAGAGGCTGAAGAATACGGCTATTATTCTATAAGGAATAGATAGACGGTATAGATGGTCTGACAGGACACTGAGGAAGAGATAATCATAGAGGATTATCATAATAAAGAGTGCGATAAGGACAAAGGGCCTCTCTGGCTTATCTATCTTCTGGCTCAGGATACTCCCTATCCCTGACCAGAGGAGTATTGATGTAAGTACCGTTGCGAAGGCATAGGATGGATTCTCGAGAGGCAGGATCACCCTATGAATCAATGGGACCTCAACAAACATGAAACCTGTTCCTATCAGGGCAAAGTAGAGTAGAGGATAAAGAGGTGGCCTCTTTTTTATTGAAAGGACTGGTAGGAGGACTATCATTGCACCTGGTGGTGTTATTACTATTAAAAGAAAGAAGGGTAGAAGACCTTCGTTCAGGAAAAAGTGCCATTTCTTACCCATGGCATTATATATTTCCTTCATCTTCTTAAGATCGATGAAATAATAAAAGAAGGGTGAATCATCTGTGACAGGAGATGTATCAAATATATAGGATGCCTCGAAAGCACTTCTTTCGTTATGGTTTAAAAGGCTTTTAAAGGCAGTAAAATAGTCATTTTTAGCCATTCTGATAAACCTGTTGGTTTCGCCTTCCCTGACATCAGGCAGGTAGACTATGTCAAAACCTCTTTTATCCAGAAAGGCCCTGATCTTTTTCAGTTCATCCTCTGAATAAGGGGACTTCTTTATCATGATAGTGATGGTATCCCATGTCCTTATGACTGCCGTTGCCCTTTCCATTTCCTTAAGCCCGATCTTCTCTGATGCCCTGATGATGGTATTCATTATTCTAAGTTCCATTCTGGGTGGTGGCATTATGAATAGGGTTATGCTCAGGAGACCATCTCTCTTTAATGCCTTCATGTAACTGACAAAGGCCTCTTCAGTGAATCGATAATCCTCTCCAATACCAAAGGAACCAGTATGATAGAGGCCCATGAAGGAAATATCGATTATGTCAAAGGATTTGTTTGCTCCCATGAGCCACGATCTTCCAGAACCCTGCCATGTATTAGAATCATAAATCCCGGGTGATATGGCGCTGAAGTCCCTTCTTACAACATCGATAAGGAGAGGATCGATCTCTATCTTGAAGATATGCCCTGCTCCGTAGTAATCAGCGAGCAAGACCTGGAGTCCTCCCTTTGGCTCGATTATGAGGACGTCGTCCTTCCTACCGATCTCATAGGGAAGTGAGGCGGGCAGGTGTTCAAGGAACCTGAGCGATTCCCTGTTTGTCGATTCTGTCACTGCTGTGAGGTCAGCACAATCTATTGATATGCCTGCCTGGTATGGCAATGGGTCAAGATAGGTGAGGCTCAAGCCAGGGGCATATCTTACGGCAGGACTGTTAAAGATGTCTATCCTTGAGAAGGGGCTATATAAGGTCTTGAGGTGTTCAGCCCCGGGGTATTTAAGGGCAAGATCGAGCCCTTTATAGGGAGATACCCTTAATGCAGTAATCTGGGGACTTAGAAGAAAAAAAATATTAAGGATTATCGCTAAAACAGGGATTATCCTGCCCCTTCCTCGAGCAAGTAAGAAAGATCCGATGAAGGCGAGGAAAGGGATCAGGATTATAGACCTCTCAGGAGGCATTCTTGACATCAGAATGATAATGATAATAGAGCCTGTACCAGCACCAACCAAATCAGAGGCGTATAAGAAGCCTGCCCTCTCACTCTTAATCGATAGTAATGTGGAGATACATAATCCTCCAAAGAAGAAAGGAAAAGATACAGAAAGACAGTAGAGGAAGACATAGAGAAACTGGGTCTTATCATAGGGGAAGATAAAGGGATCAAAGGGGAGTCTGTTTGAGGTGATATAACTTATTGATATACTGAGACCGAGCAGGACCCCATAGATAGGAACCTTTCTTATATCCCTGAGAAAGGGATAGACTGAAAGGGCGGTGCCGCTTAAACCTATGCCAAGCATTGCGACAGTGATGATCATAAAGGCGAAGTGATAGGATAGGGCTATAGAGAATATCCTCGTAAGAGAGACCTCAAAGGCGATGGCTGACGATGAGAAGAGGAAGACAGCGAGATAAAGAAAACGAGGTTTTTTACTTACCTGTTGACTCATAGTTAATCCTAATGTTACATA
>JBKBUB010000179.1:0-3478 GCA_046290925.1 Thermodesulfovibrionales bacterium
CATCGAACATGACCTTCTGAAGACTCTTCGAATCAGAGACAGAGAATCGGATGTTTTCATCGGAGATACGCATATTGCAAATTGCACATATTGGAGCCACTTCTTTTTTAACTTCTTGAGCCAGGGACATGTTATAAAATAATGTTAAGGCAAATAAGGATGTTAAGATTCTTTTCATTGTCAACCTCCTGTCATTAATAATATCATAAAATTTGTGATCTGGCCACAATAATGCTATCGCTGCCAATGTACTTAGGTATGTTATAATCTCCCATGAATCTCTATCTCATAGATGGAAACTCTTACGTCTACAGGGCCTTTTATGCCATAAGGGGACTCCAGAACTCAAAGGGATTCCCAACCAATGCCATCTATGGCTTCACTAATATGCTCCTTAAGATCATAAAGGAGAAGAGGCCTGATGGCATAGCAATCTCCTTTGATTCCCCTGTCCCAACAGAGAGGCACCGCCTCTTTGAGGCATACAAGGCACAGAGGCCTGAGACTCCAGGAGACCTCGTCAGACAACTCCCTTACATAAGGAAGATAATCGATGCCCTTAATATAAAGGTCTTCGAGATACCGGGTTACGAGGCCGATGATATACTCTGCACTATAGCAAAGAAGGCTTCAGAAAAGGGTATCGATGTCTTTATCGTTACGGCAGATAAGGACATGCTCCAGATTATAAATGAGAAGATAAACATATACGATCCAATGAAGGACAGGATACTGAATTCTGACTATGTGAAGGAAAGGTATGGTGTTACTCCAGAGAGGATACCTGAATTGATGGCCCTGTCAGGAGACACTGTTGACAATATCCCTGGGGTAAAGGGCATCGGAGAGAAAACAGCCCAGGAATTGCTTAAAGATTTTGCCAGCCTTAATGAGTTGATTCAACATCCAGAAAAGATAAAGAAGGAAAGGATCAGGAATCTCATTAAGGAAAATATAGAATTAATAAAGCTGAGCAGGGAACTGGCCATTATAAAGGCTGATGTTCCTCTTGAGTTTGATACATCAGAATTCGCTGTTAAAGAGCCAAAATGGCAGGACCTGCTGACCCTTTTCAGAGACCTCGAATTCGTGAGCCTCATGAAGCTCATTCCCACTACAGAGGTCAGAAGGGAATATGAAACCATCATGAGAATAGATGAACTTAATAACCTGATAAACAGCATAGATAAGCCCTTTGCCATAGATATTGAAACGACAGGAAGGGATACAATAAGGGATATAATTGTAGGCCTTGCCCTTTGTGCTGATAAAGGGAAGGCCTTTTACATACCCTTCGGACATTTAGGACTGCAGGGGCAGATCAACAGGAAAGAGGGTATTACAGTACTGAGGAAATTGCTTGAAAATGAAGAAATACCAAAGATAGGTCACAACCTCAAATTTGACATATCCTTTCTCAAAAAGGAAGGAGTCAATGTAAAAGGTATGCTCTATGACACGATGATAGCCTCTTATCTCCTAAACCCAAATAGGCCAAATCATAACCTCGAGGAGGTTGCCTTTGAGTATCTCTCCTATCGTAAGAAGACCTTTCCTGAGGTTATAGGCAAAAGGACTTCCTTTGCAGAGGTCCCTATTGAAGAGGCAACGGCCTATGCCTCCGAGGATGCTGCCCTTGCCTATGAGCTGAAGGAGATACTCTTCCCAAGGCTCGAAGAAGAAGGTCTCAAAGGTGTTTACAGGGAAATAGAGATGCCCTTAATAGATATCCTCATCGATATGGAGATGGCTGGCTTTATGATAGATGTCGATAAACTCAGGTATATGTCTAAGGAGATCGAAAGGGAACTGGAATCTATTCAGAGGAGGATTTATTTCCTCTCAGGGGAGGAATTCAATATAAACTCACCAAAGCAACTGAGCAGGGTTCTTTTCCAGTCCCTGGGACTTAAGCCTGGAAAGAAGACAAAGACCGGATTTTCAACTGAATTGAGCGTGCTTGAGGAACTTGCAGAGTTCCATGAACTTCCCAGGGAGATACTGAATTACAGAAGTCTTAGCAAACTCAAATCTACCTATACAGATGTCCTGCCAGGCCTTGTGAATCCATTAACAGGGAGGGTCCATACCTCCTTTAACCAGACGGTTACAGCAACAGGAAGGCTCTCGAGCAGCGAGCCAAACCTCCAGAACATCCCTGTGAGAGGAGAATGGGGAAGAAGGATAAGGGAGGCCTTTATAGCATGGCATGGAAACCTTATTCTCTCAGCAGATTATTCCCAGATTGAGTTGAGGATACTTGCCCATCTGAGTAATGACAGGAATCTTATCGATGCCTTTCTATCGGATACGGATATTCATTCCAGGACAGCCTCAGAGCTGTTCAATGTAGATATTGATTCAGTAACACAGGATATGAGAAGGGTTGCAAAGACAGTCAATTTCGGGGTTGTCTATGGTATATCTCCCTTCGGCCTTTCCGAGGCACTTAACATATCGAGAGAAGAGGCAAAGAGGTACATCGATGGTTACTTTGAGAGACATAAGGGGGTAAAGGACTATATAGAGAGAACCTTGAAGGAGGCCTATGAGAGTGGCTATGTAAAAACGATGTTTGGGAGGAAGAGGCCCATCCCCGAATTAAAGAGCAAGACATCTTCAACGAGACAACTTGGAGAAAGACTTGCGATAAATTCTCCAATTCAGGGGACTGCAGCAGATATAATAAAGATCGCTATGATCAATATCTGGAGGGCAATAAGAGAGAAGGGGTTAAAGACAAGGATGATCCTTCAGGTTCATGATGAACTTGTCTTTGAGGTACCTGAGGAGGAGGCAGAGGAAATGTCCAAACTCGTTAGGGATAAGATGGAGGGGGTTGTCAGATTATCCGTTCCTCTCAAGATTGAGGCAGGGATAGGTAAGAACTGGGCAGAGGCCCATGGATGATCATTCCCAGCTTGTTACGTCCTTATCCTCCTTCTCACCACCAGGTGAACCATCCCTTCCATAAGACCAAAGATCATACTCCCCGTGAGTGCCAGGGGATTGATAATTATAGGGCCTTCCCCAGGGATCATTTGGTAATCCTTTTTTGAGATATGGGCCATCCCATTTTTCTATTCCAGGGTTCGTCACGAGGGCATTCAGGCCTTCCTGCGTTGTTGGATACCTCCCCACATCGAGCCTGAACTGATCGAGGGCCTGGCCGAGAAGCTCTATCTGTGCCTTAGCAGCACCTTGCTTTCCCTTACCAAGTTGAGGGAAGAGCCTCGGCCCTACAAGGGCAGCCAAAAGGCCAATAATTACCATAACAACGAGTAACTCAACAAGGGTAAAGCCCTTCAAATTCCTGAAACCCCGAGACCTCGAACCATCGAACCCTTGAAACCACAAACCCTTAATCCCTCTAATCATAAAAACCTCCAGTCGCAAAGTGAAAAACATTTATTATTAAGGTAACAATAAATAAGATTTTAGTCAACTCAACGCGTTTCCTCAAAAATAATCTCTTCGA
>JBKBUB010000017.1:0-12695 GCA_046290925.1 Thermodesulfovibrionales bacterium
TCAGCTTGTGATAATTTGTTCTGCCTATGTTATAAGTAGAGGGGTCGGGATCGATGTTCCTTTCTATTTCCTCTCCATAATTATTCCCATCATATCCGTAATATCGAGCATACCCATATCGATCTCGGGTCTCGGTGTGAGAGAGGCATCATTTGTATTGCTCCTCGCTCCCCTTGGTGTAAACCATGCCGAGGCGATCACCTTATCTCTCACATGGTTTCTTTCCTTTGCAGTTGGTAGCCTTCCAGGACTTATCTTATATCTGAGGCTTAAAGCCTAAGTTAACCTTAATGTTGCATAAATTCGGAGGCTGTCATGCCTTTTATATATAACCATTTGTAGTCCTCATATCTTTCTGCTAAATTTCCCTTAATCGGATTATTGGCAATGTAGTTAAGCTTCTCTAACTTAGGAACATCTCAGTTCGTCATTCCTGCGAAGGCAGGAACCATATACACCTCAGTTTGTCATTCCTGCGAAGGCAGGAATCCAGTATCTGCGGGATTTTCTGGATTGCCGTTTTCACGGCAATGACAGTGTTAAGGAATAAATTTATTTACCATCTTGCTTAAGGAACATCTATCTCATGGGCTGTGAAACTTTTAATGCTGTGCATTATCTTAGACAATGGCTCTATAGGATTTACTAAAATATGCACATGGTCATCTAAAACTACAGCACCATAAAGTTCATATTTCTTGCCATTTTCTCCCCTTTTTTCATGAAACTTTTGACATTACCTGAATGGGTGAATAGGTGAATAGGCCGCTTCACCACTTCACCTATTAACCAAATAATAGGCTAATCTTTGCCACGTTTGGGTTTAGGCTATAATCTCTATCTCGCTGTAAGAGTTATATAGAGGGTCGAGCCATTCCTGAATATCAAAAGTAATATATCCTGGTCAGATTTTATTCGTGAGACTGTTTCCTCATAATCCTTGACATTATTTATCTTTCTTCTGTTTATCTCTATGATAACGTCATTCTGAGAAAGCACACCCTCAGAGGGGCTCCCCTCCTCTATATCACTAATTATAACTCCTGCAATACGTTTCGGTATGTTTAGTTCCTTCCTTATATCGGGGGTTAAGTTCTGCACCACAACACCCTTTAGCAGATTATCAGCCCTTCCGGGTACCTTTTGCATCTCGGCAGGTAACTCAGCGACAGTTACCTTAACAGTCCTTTCCTTTCCTTCTCTCAATATCTTGAGGTTGACCTCTTTGCCTGGCTGTGTATTTGCAACCATATTCCTGAGACCCGCAGGCTCTGATACCTCTTTCCCATCATATTCGAGAATCACATCACCCCTGTGAATACCTGCCTTTTCAGCAGGGCTGTCCTCGAGGACATCTCCAACGATAACACCCTTTTCTTCTTTAAGTCCAAACTGTTTTGCCAGTTCTGGTGTTACGGGCTGGATAACAACGCCAAGCCATCCCCTTACAACCTTCCCTTTCTTTATCAGATTTTCCATTACGACCTTTGCCATGTTGCTCGGAATGGCAAATCCTATGCCCTGATAGCCTCCTGAGGTGCTGAATATGGCTGTATTTATCCCTATCAACTCACCCCTCACATTCACGAGGGCACCACCTGAATTCCCGGGATTGATTGCTGCATCGGTCTGAATAAAGTCCTCGTAGTCAGCTATACCTACATTAGCCCTTCCAGTAGCACTGACGATACCTGATGTAACTGTCTGATTAAGACCAAAGGGATTGCCTATTGCAATAACTGTCTCTCCAACCTTTAGCCTGTCAGAATCTCCCCATTTGATGACAGGGAGATTATCAGAATTAATCTTGATGACAGCCAGGTCTGTCTTTGGGTCTGTCCCGATAACCTTTCCTGCGAATTCCCTCTTATCAGAGAGCCTGACCTTTATCTCGTCGGCATCCTTTACAACATGATTGTTTGTGAGTATGTAACCTTCTCTGTCAACTATCACGCCTGAGCCGAGGCTTGCCTGCTTGTGCTCTCTCGGTTTTCTCATGTGTCCGAATTCATCACCGAAGAATCTCCTGAAAAAGGGATCATCGAAGAATGGAGAAGGGATTCCAGGTGTCTTAATCGTTCTTGTCGTTGATATGTTCACAACAGCAGGTTTTGTCGCTGCAACTACCTCGGCCATTGCCTGCCCAGCCTTCGAGAGTATCTCTATAGACTCTTTTGAAATCTTTGGTTCTTCTGTGTATGCCTTTGTATGGAGATTAAGATTGGACGATATGGCAAGACCAATAATAATCCCCATTAGCACAAAGGCTACAGCAGCAACGATCTTCTTTTTTCTGTTCATCTTTATCCTCCTTTTTTATTGTTTCTTTTTCTGGGGCCTCATGAGAAAGGGTCTGTAAATACTGTACATCTCCCTTTCCTGTCTTAAACCACCAAATCTCAATAAAAGTCCAAGAACCACAACAAATAAGCTTGCAGCCACAAGCACTATCGGTTCAATATGCAGGACACCTTTAAGGATCAATTCTCTGAGTATAGAGACTATCGCGATCTCAACCATCGTGTCTATAGCAACCCTGTGATATTCGAGGTATATTATTAAAAGCCTGACCGTCTCGATAAGAATAAATATAAACATTATCTCGGAGATAACAAAGGATATGTTTGTTGTTTCATATATGGATAAGCCGAGTAAGTATATGGTCTTCCCGATAAGGATGAAAGCGACAACAACAAGACCCATAAGTATGAGGTCGAGTATTACTTCCACATACTTCCTGAAGGCTGCGTGAATCCAGAAGTAAAACTCTATCTCTTTTTTGTGTTCCCTTTCCGTTTCTTTATCCTCTAAAATAGGCTTTTTATCAACCATAATATTAAAATATCATAACAGCCATTTGTAGAGAAAGGGGAGGTATAACAGGTTACTAAATCAGGCTACCACCATAACAAATCAGTTATACTATATCAATGCTTACTATACTTCATACTGAATCTTCTACTGGGTGGGGAGGACAGGAGATCAGGATACTCGAGGAATCCCTCGGGATGTTGAGGCGTGGCCACAGGGTAATTATTGTTTCGCCAGATAAGAGCAATATATTTAAGAGGGCTGAGGCAGCGGGCATTAAGGTCTATCCTGCTGATTTTCAGAAATGGAACCTCCTTTCCTTTCTCAGGATTTCATCACTGATCAGGAGGGAAGGGGTTGACATACTCAATACCCATAGCTCATCAGATAGCTGGGTTGCGACCCTGGCAGCGCGGCTATCAGTGAATAGGCCGAGGATAATCAGGACGAGGCATCTTTCTACACCAATAGGAAAGTCTTTATTTAGCCATGTGATTTATAATGCCTTGCCTGACGCGATCATTACCACTGGAGAGGAGATCAGACAGAGAATGATAAGGAATAATGGATTCAAGGCCCAAAGGATATTTTCTATTCCAACTGGTGTGGATTTAGAACGGTTTGACCCTACAAGGGTAACACCTGCCTTTAAGCCAAAGGGATTTTCTATAGGAACGATTGGTGTCCTAAGGAGTTGGAAGGGGCACAGTTATCTTATCGAAGCGGTACCTGAGATTCTAAAATCAATACCTGATGCCGTATTTTATATAGTTGGCGATGGCCCACAATATAGGAACATCGAGGGACATATCGAGAAATTATCGCTGAAGGATAAGGTCGTCATGGTCGGTCATAGAGAGGATATCCCTGAGGTACTCGCATCTCTGGATGTGGTGGTTCATCCATCATATGCAAATGAGGGGGTGCCTCAATCGGTGCTTCAGGCACTGGCTATGGAAAGGCCTGTTGTTGCATCTGATGCAGGAGCAGTAAAGGAAGTGGTCATTGATGGAAAGAACGGTTTTCTTATTCAACCTAAAAAACCAGAAGAGATTGCTGAAAAGGTGATTGCTCTCTATAAGAATCCCGAACTGGGAAAGTTGTTTGGGAAAGAGGGAAGAATGCTTGTAAAGAGGTCCTATTCCTTTGAAATGATGCTTGATAAGATAGAATATCTTTATGGAAGGCTGGTTAATGGCCGCTTAAGTTTGATATAAATGGGAAAGATCTCAGAAATAAAGAACTGGTTCATAAGGGGACTTATGACGCAATCACGGAGATTCAATATTCCCAGGAGGAACTATTCGGATAGGCCCTCAAGGTTTTTAGTTGTGAGCACAACAGGAATCGGAGATACCCTCTGGGGAACGCCAGCTATAAGGGCATTGAAAGAGGCTTATCCAAAGGGCTTTGTTGGAGTCCTTACAACAGAGATCGGAGTTGAGCTCTTGAGAGGAAATCCTTACATTGATAGGTTCTTTATCTTCAGGCGAGGTTTCAGGTTTTTCTCTCTATTGAAGCTATTAAAAGAACTTAGACAGGAGAGATTCGATATAGCCTTTATATTCCATGCCTCAGACAGAATCATATGGCCACTGGTGTTTTTTGCAGGCGCCTTTCAGATTATTGGCATGGCTGGTCAAAATAAGGGTCTTGATTTTGTTCTCACCAAGGTCGTCGATCAGGAGGACATCCACGGGGTAGAGATGAGGTTGAAGCTTCTGAGGGAGGTTGGGGTCTTTTGCTCGCCTGTGCACCCGCCTGAAATATATATTTCAGAAGAGGAGAGAGGAAAGGCTACTAAAATTTTAAGAGATATTAGTTTGGATGAAGGTTCTTTTCTCATAGGGCTTCATCCTGGCGCCCAGAAGCCCTATAAGCGCTGGTCAGCTGAAAGATTTATCGAGACAGGCAGGAGACTTGTAGAATTGGTGGGGTGCAGATTGATAGTTACGGGCAATCGTAAGGAGCAAAAACTCTGTGATCATGTGGCTTCTCGAATCAAAGGAGCGATTTCTATTGCAGGAAGAACCACTTTGAGGGAGACCGCAGCAATTGTTGAAAAGATGCAACTATTCGTGACAAACGACACAGGCCCTATGCATATGGCCTTTGCTCTCGGAACGCCAACGGTTGCACTCTTTTGCCCAACTGATTCAAGGCTGTGTGGCCCATATAATGCAGAAGATGTAGTTATAGTAAAAAAGCCTCTAACATGTGACCCCTGTATCGGGAAAAAGTGCCTGACACCTGTGTGCATGGAGCAGATTACTGTGGAAGAGGTATTGGAGAGAGCAAGGTTTTTATTGAAGATTGATGGGAGATATGCGGATAATGCAGTATGACACAGGGGCAGCAAGGTTTGATAATATAAAATTTTTTTCCTTTTTGGTAATGACTCTTGCTCTACCCCTTTCTGAATCGATAAAGACTATATGTTTGCTGACCTCATCGGTTTTCTTCCTGATTCAGGTATTACGAAGAGAAGCTAACATAGGGTTTTCTATGCTCCATTATGGTTTTATTTTTTTATTCTTAGCTTCTGTTATAAGTAGCATATTTGCTGCTGAACCTTCAAAAAGCTGGAGTGGAACAAAGGATGTCCTGTTTTATACAATTACATTTTTTATTGCCTCCAGTATTGTCGATGGAAGAAAGATAAGAACCCTGTTATGGGGTTTGTACATATCAACGACGTTCGCCGCAATATGGGGTATAGTTAATTCTATAACTAACCATAGGCCACTGGAGATCCATGCCCTTGGTAATCAGAATTATACAGCCATGTTTTTTATTATAGTGGTACTAACCATGATAAGTACGATCCTTTACTCGGATAGGGAGAGGCCTGCTGGGAAATTTGTCCTTATAATCTTATCAGGTATAGTCTTGTTGGCCTCTGCTATGACCTTAATGAGGGCATCGTTCCTCGGTCTTTTTGCCTTTTTTATCTCCTCATTGAACCTCAAGAAAGCATCTCGACCGGCCTTTCTCTTCATTATTGGATTTGTTTTTTTGACACTTATGGTATTATATTCAGACAGGTCAATGTGGCAGAAGTTATTTCTCTTTCAGTCAATGATAAGCAGGCTTGATATATGGAGGGGAGCCACGAGTATCTTCCTCGAAAACCCTTTAACAGGCGTTGGATTGAACCATTTTAATTTCAGATTTCCACCAAACCACCCTATCGAACCTAACAATACCGTTTATGATGCCCATAGTCTTTACTTCCAGACAGCGTCACAGATGGGGTTGTTTGGAATACTATCCTTGATTATTATATTTTATGGCTTTATTAAGGGTTGGAGCAGGCTTCAGGGATCAACAGGATTTAGCAAGGCTTTAAAGTATAGTTCCCTCGGTGCCTTTCTGGTTATTGCGATTACAGGTCTCTTTGACACGACCCTCCATCATGAACATGCCATGGCCTTTTCGCTGATATCAGGATTAGCATTAGGGAATATTAAGAGTCGGATTAATGGCTTATAGGATTTTACTTTCCACAACCATAGAAAATACCCTTCCTATCGGAAGGGCACTGCATGATATTGGATACGAGGTTTTTATTTTTGACGCAACGATTAGAAGTAACATAGACAGATTTCTGTTTAGACCTACTAATAAAATTCTTTGGAACCTAAGATTAATGGATAAGAATAAATCGGTTGGTACGAAATCTCGTTACTGCAATAAAAACTATAGAACAGATGCTGTTTTAAAGGCTGTAAATGAATTTAAACCTGATTGTGTAATATTTGAGATAGGTTTTAAACCTTCCTATGAAGGACTCGTTAAGCTCCGTAAAAGTGTGAGCAAAGTTGCGGGCTGGTGGACTATGACTACGCGATGGATAAATATCGAGGAAAGAGAAGCAAAACTGTATAATGCCTTCTTTTTCTTTAGCGAAGAATTTGTTCACATAGCAAGGGACAAGGGTTTTAATGCCTATTATCTCCCCCATGCGGTTAATGATTACGTCTTTAAGGAAGTGAAATTGACGCAAACAGAAATTAACTCTTTATCCTGTGATCTCGTCTTTGTTGGTGCCTGGCAAAGACCGAGACAGAAGGTAATAAGTGCTCTTGCGTCCCAGAATATAGGTATGCGTATTTATGGACCAAAATGGATGAAGCGCTGCTTGTTCAATTCTTCAATTCTTAAATCAATAAAGGGAAGCTGGCTATTCGGTGAAGAACTAATAAAGCAGTATAAAGCAGCAAAGATAGTTTTAAATATTAATAGCTGGTTTCTCGAGAGTTGGCATGGCCTTAACCAGAGGATCTTTGATGTACCTGCCTGTGGGGCCTTTCTACTTACCGACTATGTCAAGGAGATAGAGACCTTTTTCAAGCCAGGCATCGAGATAGAGACCTATGCGACAATAGAAGAGCTTATTGACAAGATACATTTTTATTTAAAGCATGATAACGTAAGAGAAAGGATCGCAAGAAAAGGTTATGAAAGGGCACAAAAACTCCCCACGTGGAGGGATAGGGCAAGAGAGATAGTTAAGGTATTAAAATTACCATCTGCTTGAATAAAATGAGATTATTTCATGAAATAAGACGGATTAGTCGCAGACTTGGAATAAACCTTAACGAATTTGATCGCCTCTTAAAAAAGGAACAAAATAGAAAGATAAAAAGGATCCTGGCCCCATGGAATCGTGGCCTCGGAGATATACCGCTCGGGCTTTACGCGTTTATTGAAAGAGCGAAGGTCTTCATTCCTGATGTGGAGATTACTTTCTTAACGAGGACTGACCTGCTCGAAGCATTTTCACTTCTTGAAGATGTTCATGTTATACCTGTTCCATGGTGGGAAAGGGGAAGGCAGGCTGATGTGAGGGGAACTCTCCTAAAACTTGGTATATCTGAGGACACCTTTGACCTTGTCTTCGATAGAATAAATCCGACCAAATGGTTTCCTTGGCAAATAGGCCAACTTACGCCAAGGCTTAAATGGAAGGCAGACTATGATAATCTGTGGAGGCGTTTTGCCCTCGATTTCTCAGTTCCTTACATAGGTGCACATATCAGCACAGAGACCCAGCAGTTTTATGGATACAGGAAGGACTGGCCGCTGGAAAAATGGAGGGAGTTATTTAGGGTTATCTGTAAAGAAGACGTGCGGGTTATTTTGTTTGGCTTAAAAAAGGATAACTCCTTTAAAAATAATTCCTTTGTAATGGATCTTCGTGGTGAGACAGGCCTCCTCGAGATGCTAAGCATAATAAAGAATTGCTGTAAGGTGCTTATCGCTCCTGATGGAGGGATATTATCGATAGCTTATTATCTTGATGTGAATTTCCCGATTACTGTTATTTCCCTGTGGGGTGATTCGCATCAGGGGGTTCTAAAACAGGGCGTTCCTTCTCCAAATCCAGGATTATTTCATGTGCCTCTCATCGGTAAGAATAATGATGTAACCAGGATAAGTGTGGAGGAGGTTGTGGAGGCATTAAATACAAATATGAATGTGCAAGGTTGAGGGGGACTCTTTGAGATTTTAATATATAGATAAAATATTTTTATTGACAAAGTTATTCTCCAAGTGGTATAAAATTCCATCCCAAAAAAACTTCACAAAGGGGGGTAAATCTATGAAATTAGGTGTCTTTCTGAGTGATTTCAAGTCTTCTCTCGAGATCCTCGATAGGTTAAAGGCTGAGAAACTCGGTATTATCTTTGTTGGAAACGGAATCTATCATGCCACGGTTAAAGAAAACGGCAAACCTTCCTCTGTCCTCGAAAAGAACGCTTCATTTTATGTCTTGACAGAGGATCTCGAAAGCAGGGGGTTTAATTCTGGAAACCTCGACAGTCGGGTTAAGCCTGTAACTTATGGTGATGTGGTAGACCTGATCTTTAATGATTTCGAAAAAATAATATGGATATAGAAAGGGGGTAATTATGGGTAAACTAACAATTGGATGTTTTGCTTCCCTTGTGGGGTCTCTATCACTTGATTTTGCTGTTAAGCTTGCCGATGCTGCCGTTAAGAAAGGGCACAAGGTAGATTTATGGGTTTCTGGAAATGCAACGATGCTTTCTAAGAAGGGACAGAAGGCATTTAAGGACTATTCACACCTTGCAAAGACACTTCAGGAATTGTTTGCAACAGGTAATTTTCAGGCAACTGCCTGCGAGGCCTGTGCAGAGGCAAGGGGTTATCACAAGGAAGACACAATGGAAGGCTGGAAAAGGCATAGTATGGATTGGTATCTTGCAAGCTGTTTTGGGGCCGACAGGGTCCTTCATATAGGAGGTGATTAATATGGCGACAAAGAAACTCGGTTTTATTGTAAAATCCCTTCCCTACAAGACAGAGGCATCAAGGCTTGCTATGACCCACGCAATAGCAAGTCAGACTGTTGAGATATACCTTGAGGATGGGGACAATGTTGAGCCAGTTGTCTGTTTTATTGGTGATGGAGTGCTGAACTGCCTCAAGTCGCAACAAGCAATGAAGCACTATGGTGTTACAAGCCTCGAACAGCATATAAAGAATAGCCTTTTACTGGATATGAAGATAATGATCTGCAAAGAAGACATTGATAGATTGGGCCTGAAAGAGGATGCCCTCGTTATGGATGCAGAAGACATCGGAGGAGAAACGAAGGCAGAAATCGTCCCCTATAGTGAGATTCAAAAGGTGATGGAGTCTGTTGATCACCTTTTATTCTGTTAAAATAAAAACTTGAAGGAGGGATTTAATCATGGCATTAAAAGACCAGGCACCTACGGAGACACTTGATGTTCTCGGCAGGGTATGCCCTTATCCACTTGTTCTCACAAAAAAGGCATTAGAAAAGTTACCAAGCGGTGGTATTCTCAAGATCTTATGTGACGCACCTGCCTCAGCAGAAGACTCTATTCCAAGATATTGTGAGAAACAGGGTTATGGTTTTGAGGCAGTAAAGCTCGAGGATAAGGGATACTGGGAACTGTATATCCAGAAGAAATAAGGAACAATATTGTAAACATTAATGTTGCATAAATTTGGAGGCTGGCATGCCTCAAAAACTTTTATAATGCTAATTCAAGATTCAGGATTCAAGATAATTATCCCGCATCCTGTATCATGTATCGGGTATCGCAGATAAAAGTTTTTTCATCATGCCAGCTTAAATAATAAGTTAATGTTTGCAACGTTTTGGTATACTTAAAAGGTCTAATCGGTTTCGAATAGTTAAGAGGGGGAAGTATTGACTTCCCCTTCTTTTTTTACATCTCTGTGATTGTTATTGCCGAGGTAGGACAGACACCTATACAGCTTTCACAAAAGACACATTCTGAGGTCTGATAGGGGTCGGATTTTCCATTGCTCATCTGGAAGACCCCCTGGGGACAGACATTAACACACTCCTCGCAGCATTCGCATTTTGCTGCATCAACCGTTACCATGTACACCTTATGACCACCTCCTTAATATTTTTTTAATTTTAAAAGAAATATGCTTAAAAAATCAATCCGAGAGGGTGCTGATGAAATTTCTAAGAACCTCTTCATACTCTTTTGGAACATCCATAAAGGCAATGCCAATATCATAGTGGACAGGAGCCTCGGACGGTACCTTTGAACAGGAAGCTACCCTGCCAATACATTTAAAGGTTTTGCCATTGAGGTAGAGTTCTATGGGGAATCTTTCACCCACCTCAAAGGGCTCGGTGGATTCAATAAGCATTCCCGAAAGGCTTATCTTCTTGACCCTGTAGTTATAGGGATAATCAAGCCTTGCGGCCTCGGGAGACCTTATGTAGAATCTTACTCCTGAGAGTCTTTTTTCCCCTTCTATTCTGTGACTCTCAATAAATTCAACAAGTTCTGATAATTTAGGGGAAAGGACATCGATGAACTCGATTCCTGCCGTATAAATCGGAGCTATCTCACCTCTTGAGTTTACTCTGCTCCCTGTTATCATTGACCATACAACTCTACCTTTGATGCCCAGTTCTTTACCTTCGTAACTAAGATTCAGAGTGTATTCCCTATTAAGATCGATTCTTCTGTCACACCGGATGGCTATTCCATTGAGGCTAATATTAACAATCTCGATGTCTGAGATGAAGAGGATATTCCCCCTTATATTAAGATTATCCACAGTGTATCTCTTATGGGATCTTCTTTCCTGCATATCTTAGAATTTACCATAAATCGATATAAAATTGTAGCCATATTGCATTGATCTGTTATAATGTCTCTATGAAAGAGTCAATACCTGAGGAAGTAAAAAGGGAGATCGAAAGGCTTGTTAAAGAGGTCAATTACCATAACTACCGATATTATGTCCTCGACTCTCCTGTTATCTCTGATGAGGAGTACGATAGGCTCTTCCGACGACTTAAGGAGCTTGAAGAGAAATTTAACTACATCCTCCCAGATTCGCCAACGCAAAGAATAGGGGCACCGCCTCTCGAAAAATTTGAAAAAGTAAGACATGCAGAACCGATGTTATCCCTCGATAATGCCTTTTCCTATGATGATGTTATGGATTTTGATGGGAGGATAAAGAGGCTTCTTAAGTCTGAAGTTGATATTGAATACACTATTGAGCCTAAGTATGACGGCCTTGCCATTGAACTTACTTACAGAGAGGGGCTTCTGTACAGGGCATCAACGAGGGGAGATGGGTATGAAGGCGAGGATGTGACGCAGAACATAAAGACGATTAAGGCCGTTCCTTTAAGGATTGAGGGAGTTAAGACTATCCCTGAGGTTATAGATATAAGGGGTGAGGTTTATATGGATATAGTTGAATTCGAAAGGCTCAATAAGGAAAGGGAGCAAAAAGGGGAGCCCCTCTTTGCGAACCCGAGGAATGCTGCAGCAGGTTCTGTAAGACAGCTTGACCCTTCAATCACTGCATCGCGCCGACTAAATCTCGCCTGTTATGGTGTAGGGTCATTCAGGGGAATAGATTTAAGAGGCCAGATGGAATTCATTAAATGGCTTGAGGACGCGAGATTCCCTATCCCTGCAGTAGTCAGACTTGTTAAGGGTGTAAAAAAGGTTATAGATGTTATAAAGGAACTGGAGGATAAAAGGCGGGAGTTTCCCTTCGAGACTGATGGGGCTGTTATAAAGGTTAATGACTTTAAGCTGCAGCAAGCCCTCGGTGCAAAGACGAGAGAACCGAGATGGGCAATAGCCTATAAATTCCCTGCCCATCAGGGCACAACAAGGATAAGGGATATAAGGGCAAGTGTTGGGAGGACAGGGGTCCTGACTCCTTTTGCAATATTCGAACCTGTCAGGATAGGCGGGGTTACTGTTTCACGGTCAACGCTTCACAACTGGGATGAGATGGAGAGAAAAGACATACGGATTGGAGATACGGTGCTTGTTGAGAGGGCAGGCGATGTAATACCCCATGTAGTAATGGTTATCAAAGAGAAGAGAACGGGTAAAGAAAGGCCTTTTAAGATACCTGATAAATGTCCTGTCTGTAGCTCAAAGGTTGTCAGGGAAGAGGGAGAGGTTGCTGTAAGGTGTATCAATTTTAACTGTCCAGCCCAGGTTCAGGAGAGGATAATTCATTTTGCCTCTCGTGCCGCTATGGATATAGAGGGACTTGGAGAGAAGAATGTGGAACTCCTCCATGACAGGGGGCTCATAAAGAACTTTATTGATCTATACAGGCTTAAGAAGGAAGACCTGCTGAGCCTCCCGAGATTTGCTGAGAAGTCTGCCAGTAATCTCATAAATGCGATTGAAAAGAGTAAACATGCCACCCTTGCAAGATTCCTCTATGCCCTTGGGATAATCCATGTCGGTGAATTCGCTGCAAAACTCCTGGCAAGGAATTTCAGAAGGCTCGAAGACCTTTATTATATCAAGCCAGAAAGGATAGTTCAGATAAGGCAGATGGGAGAAAAGATC
>JBKBUB010000180.1:0-3449 GCA_046290925.1 Thermodesulfovibrionales bacterium
ATAAAAATTAAGACCTGAACAGTTGCAACGGGCACAACCATTGAGTCTTGGCCCAAAGCCTGATAGGTCGAGCAAACGAATAGTATAGAATAGAATAGCGGTTTTCCACTGTCCTCTGTTCTCTAAGATGCCTTCCACCTTGTTAAGCGTATTAAGGAGAAGATGAAAGACCTCATTGTGTGGCTCTCTCTCGGGGATGATCCCGAGCGTAAGTTCTATGATCTTAAGTATGTCGAGGAAGCAATCTAATTCTTCTCTGAGGGGCTGGAAGTTTTTCATTATGTCTGATTGGGTCAGACGGGGAAGGTCTTTATTCTCTTTACCCCAGTAAGAAATCCTCGAATGGGTAAGCGGTTCGAGGCTACTGCCAAATCGACTGCCCGTCTTCCTTGGACTCTTTGCAAATACTTTAATAAGACCATAATCGAGGGTTAACAGGGTAACTATGAGGTCTGCCTCCCCAAAAGGAATTGATTTTAAGACGATACTTTCTGTCCTGTAGAGCATAGCCGTAGATAAAATAGAACAACAGAGCAGCAGACCAGTAGCCTTTATAAGGAATAATTTTTTTCCATAATTAACTGCTGCTCTACTGCGCTACTGCTCTAACATAACCCATCACCCATCACCGATATAGCTGTCTGTATTTACATCACATTGCCGAAGTCCTCAGGCCTAAGGTTCTTCAGCCACTCCTCGAGTTCGTCTGTTGATTTTCTTTCCATTATACCCTCTTCAACAAAGATCGGGGCGTTAACCCTTAGGGCAACTGCAACGGCGTCGCTTGGCCTCGAGTCAACAGGTATCTCGCGTTTTCCATCACTAAGATATATGAGGGCGTAATAGGTATTGTCGAGGATCTCTGTTACAACGACCCTTACTATCCTTATCTTAATAGAACCAAGGAGATTCTTTATAAGGTCGTGGGTAAGAGGCCTCGGAGTCATAACACCGCCCAGGGCGAGGGCTATTGAGTCAGCCTCGGGTTTACCAATCCAGATCGGAAGGGTACCGTCGCCGTCTATCTCTTTCAGTAGCAGTATATACATACTACTCCTCGGATCAAAAAGTAAGCCTTCAACCTTCATCTGAATTAACATAATTCTACCTTAATATCGCATAAATTCGGAGGCTGGCATGCCTCAAATAAATAGGTGAATAGGTTAATTTTTGCAACATTTTGGTCTATATCCCGTATAATTCCTTGAGCAGTCTTTCGTTGCTACGCCATTTCTCCTTTACCTTTACCCATAATTCAAGAAAAACCCTCTTTTCCGTAAGACTTTCGATCTCGAGCCTTGCATCCTTTCCTATCTCTTTCAGTCTCTTGCCACCTTTACCTATTATAATACCTTTTTGTCCCTCTCTTTCAACAAAAATATTTGCCGAGATAAAAATCCTATTTTCTTCCTCCTGCCATTTCGTTATCTCGACCGCCACAGCGTGTGGGACCTCTTCTTCTGTTCGCTCCATTATCTTTTCTCTTATTATCTCTGATGCTATGAATCGCTGGTACTGGTCTGTTATGACATCATCAGGATAATATTTTGGTCCTTCTGGAAGCCTTTTAGTAATCTCTTTTAAAACGATTAACACATCCTCCTTGTTTATGGCAGAAATCGGTATAATGGCATCAAAACCATGAAGACGACTGTAATTCTCAATCAGGGGCAACAGTTCCGCCTTTTTTATAAGGTCCACCTTATTTATTATAAGTATACACCTTTTGTCAGTTTTTTTTATAAGGTCAAGGATAAACCTCTCGCCACCTCCAGGCTCCCTCGGTTCAACCATAAAGAGTATCAAATCCACATCTTTTAATGCCTCTATAGCCTCCTGAACCATGAATTCCCCGAGTTTATGGATGGGTTTGTGGATTCCAGGCGTATCGATAAATATGATCTGACAGTCCTTGAGGGTCTTTATGCCTGTTATCCTTTTTCTCGTTGTCTGTGGTCTCGAAGTTACTATTGAGACCTTTTGACCCAGGATATTATTCAGGAGTGTGGATTTCCCTACGTTTGGCCTGCCTACGATGGCAACATATCCTGAATGAAATCCCTTCATTCGATTTAAATTAAGGCTAAACCCACCAGTTGCATAAATTCGGAGGCTCATGCCTCAAATAAATGGGTGAATGGGCTTAAGCCTATTTTCTTCAGCCTTCAGCCTATTAAGTGCCTCCCTTATTCTCTCTATCCCTTTCTCTATGTTCTCCATTGATGTTGCATAGGAGAGTCTTATGTTGTTTCCCTCTCCAAAGGCATCTCCTGCAACGAGGGCAACAGTGGCCTCTTCGAGGAGATACATGGCAAGGTCAGAGGAATTATTTATCCTTCTTTCTTTGTATGACTTCCCGAAAAAGGAAGAGACATTTGGAAATGCATAAAAGGCACCATTAGGTGTGAGACAACTAACACCCTTAATGGAATTAAGACCCTTTATCATGAATATCCTTCTTTTGTCGAATTCCTTCCTCATCCTCTCAACAGAGTCCTGCGGACCCCTGAGGGCTTCAATAGCCGCCATTTGGGCAATCGAGTTGGGATTTGAGGTTGATTGACTCTGGATATTTGTCATAGCCTTTATTATTTCCTTTGGTCCTGCTGCAAAGCCAATCCTCCATCCTGTCATGGCATGAGACTTCGAAAGGCCATTAACGACGATGGTCTTGCTCTTTATCTCTTTATCGATTGATGCTATGCTGAGATGAGATGTCCCATCATATACAAGCTTTTCGTAGATCTCGTCAGAGATTATATAAATATCATGTCTGAGGCAGACCTCTGCTATCTTTTCAAGGGATTTTTTATCATAGGTGAGTCCTGTAGGGTTTGATGGGGAGTTCAGGATCAGGGCCTTTGTCTTTTCTGTTATGAGGGATTCGAGTTTTTCAGGTTTTAAAATGAAGCCTTCTTTCTCATCTGTCCTTGCGATGACAGGGACAGCATCATTGAGCAGGACCTGATCAGGATAAGATACCCAGTATGGCGATGGAATTATAACCTCATCTCCCGGGCCATAAAGGGCCTGGGCAATATTGTAGAGGCTGTGCTTTGCGCCACAGGAAACGATGATTTCTTCCCGCGTATAATGGATATTATTGTCCCTTATAAATTTATCTATTATGGCATCCTTAAGCGGATCAATGCCTCCCACAGGGGTATATTTTGTGAATCCATCCCTTACCGCCTTCATGGCTGCCTCTTTTACGTTCTCAGGGGTATCAAAGTCAGGCTCGCCGACGCCAAAATTAACGACATCCACCCCTGATGCCTTTAATGCCTTTGCCTTTGAATCAATGGCAAGCGTTGGTGAAGGCTTAATCTTCTTTGCTCTTTCTGAAAGCATCTATAATCCTCCTTGACCCAGAAAATGCATTTAAGATAATGCAGATGTTGCGAGAAAATTTATTTTTCGATACCTTAGTGTACCCTGAACTGATTGTG
>JBKBUB010000181.1:0-3437 GCA_046290925.1 Thermodesulfovibrionales bacterium
AATACCGATAACAGGTATGAAGGGCTTCATGAATTTGATCTTCTTTGTTAGTTCAGGTCCAAATATGTCAGGTAACCGAATTTATGCTACATTAAGGATTACTTATTCATCCAATTCAAGCATCATCACATAGGCATCCTCCTCGGGGCGGATATAATAATGTTTTCTTACGCCAATGACCTTGAATCCAAACCTCTCGTACAGCCTTTTTGCTGCAATATTCGAAGCCCTCACCTCAAGATATACATATCGGCAGCCTGTACTTTTTAGTTCCTCTAAGATGTTGCTTACAAGAAGACTTCCTATGCCCATCTTCCTGAAGTCAGGATGCACAGCTAAGTTCAGTATATGGGCTTCATCGATAATCCTCTCAGCGCATATATATCCCACGACCCTGTCGTTAATGACAGCAACCTTTGGTATTGAATAGGGCTTATAAATCTCTTTCTTAAAAGAGTAGGACGACCATGGTGTAGAAAAGGAGATATTTTCTATTTCTACTATTGCAGCTATATCAGCCTCTTTCATCTCTCTTATCTCGACATGTCTCATAGAATCCCTAAGAGTAATCGTTAACCTGAAAAATGCATTAATAAGGTAATTCACATTCCGATATAGATTATAACCATTGTAAAGGGATAGAGACTATGGGCTCTCTAGAGCGAAAGACGATATTGTATCTAAGGATAGTATTTATCTAAACCCATGACTTGACATATTTGATTAAGTCATGGTATTAAAATAAGACTTTTATTGGAGAGGTCTTTATTTTTAATTTAGGAGGGGACCTAATGGGTCTACTTACATTTCAGGGAGGTATCCACCCCCCTGATAAAAAAGAGCTATCAAAGGATAGTCCTATCACACCAGCCCGTATTCCTGAAAGAGTTATAATCCCTTTGAGTCAGCATACTGGAGCCCCTAGTAAACCTGTTGTTTCTATCGGTGAGGTGGTAAAGAAAGGTCAGCTTATTGGTGAACCTTCTGCCTTTGTCTCTGCACCTGTTCACTCCTCTGTGGCAGGGAAGGTTGTTGCAATGGGAGACTTTCCTAATG
Organism: Thermodesulfovibrionales bacterium; assembly: GCA_046290925.1. Classification (GTDB taxonomy): domain Bacteria; phylum Nitrospirota; class Thermodesulfovibrionia; order Thermodesulfovibrionales; family UBA9159; genus JBBIPQ01. The sequence continues at coordinate 1,057 of JBKBUB010000181.1, forward strand.
CAATGGGAAGGATGGTCTCATCAATTGTAATCGAAAATGATGGTAGCGAAGAATGGACCGTCCTTAAGGATAATCCTGATTATATGAAACTTCAGCCTGAGGAGTTGAAAGAAAAGATTAAAAATGCAGGTATTGTTGGTCTTGGAGGGGCTGCCTTTCCTACGGCTGTGAAGCTCTCACCACCCAAGGAAAAACCTATTGATGTAGTAATCATAAATGGTGCAGAGTGCGAACCATACCTTACAGCAGACTATAGATTGATGATAGAAAGGCCTCGAGAGGTTATTGAGGGATTAAAAATATTAATGAAGGTTCTCGGTGTAAACAAGGGGTTTGTGGGAATCGAAAGTAATAAGCCCGATGCCATCGAGAGGATGAAGGAGGCAGCAGCAGGGGAGAAGGAGATAGAGGTCTGTGCCCTTGAAGTGAAGTATCCTCAAGGGGCTGAGAAGATGCTCATTAAGGCTATAACTGGCAGGGAAGTCCCACCAAGAGGTCTTCCAATGGATGTTGGCGCAGTTGTCCAGAATGTTGGCACTGCCTATGCTATTTATGAGGCTGTCAGATTCGGTAAACCCCTCATTGAAAGGGTGGTTACTGTTACAGGAGAGGGTATAAGGAAGCCTTCAAACCTGATGGTCAGGATTGGAACCCTTATATCTGAATTGATCGATGAATGTGGAGGATTTGTTAATGGTGCTGGAAAGGTTATAGCAGGTGGGCCTATGATGGGTTTTGCCTTAGGAACGCTCGAAGTTCCCGTTACAAAGGGCACCTCAGGGATACTCGTCATTCCTGAAGAGGGTGTAATACATGCAGAGGAGTTTAAGCCCTGTATAAGGTGTGGAAGATGTATTGATATATGTCCCATGGGGCTTATGCCCTCCATACTCAGTGTCCTGTCAGAAAAGGGACACTATGAGGATATGAAGGAGTATAACCTCTTTGATTGCTTTGAGTGTGGCAGTTGTGCCTATGTCTGCCCATCAAAGAGGCCGATAGTGCAGCTAATAAGGCTTGGTAAATCACTCGTAAAACCTTAAGATCTGGAGGCATGATGGAGGCTATAAAGAAGGAAGAGGCTCGCAGTCAAGAATTGATAGTAACAGTGAGTCCCCATGTAAAGGACGAAGAGACTGTAAATCGCATAATGTGGAGTGTAAATGTCAGTCTCCTGCCTGCCTTTGTTATGGGTGCTTATTTCTTTGGCCCTAAGGCTATACTTGTCACTGCTCTCTGCATAATAACAGCCGTCCTTTCAGAATATTTAGTTCAAAGGGCATTAAATAAGAAGGTTACTATTAGTGATGGAAGTGCCTTTCTTACAGGTCTTCTCCTCGGGATGAATCTTCCGTCATCGTTATGGTCAATAAAACCCTTTACGATACATATACCCATAATAGGATCTGTTGTGGCTATCATCATAACAAAGCAACTATTCGGTGGTCTCGGTTACAATATCTTTAACCCTGCCCTTATTGGAAGGGCCTTTCTACTCATCTCTTTTCCAAAGGCTATGACTATATGGTCTGAACCTACTGCTGCCTTTATTGCCCTCGATGCAAAGACTACTGCTACACCTCTTGGTATTTTGAAAGAAGAGGGGTTAAACAAACTTATTGAGGTCTTTGGTGACAAATTGCATCTTTATTCACAATTACTTCTTGGTCAAAGGGCAGGTTCAATCGGCGAGACCTCGGCCATAGCCCTTCTTATAGGTGCGGCCTTTCTCCTATATAAGAGATACATAACATGGCATATACCTTTATCATTTCTTGGCACAGCCGCACTTCTGGCATGGATATTTGGAGGGAAGGACCCTAACACAGGGAGGTTGATAATTTTTGGCGGTGACCCGATAATCCATCTTCTTAGTGGTGGTATGTTGCTTGGTGCCTTCTTCATGGCAACTGATTATGTTACATGCCCTTCTGTAAGGAGGGGACAGATACTTTTCGGTATAGGCTGTGGTGCACTGACAATGCTTATTAGGCTTAAGGGTGGATATCCTGAGGGTGTAATGTTTGCTATTCTTATAATGAACTGTTTTGCCCCTCTCATCGATCGGAAGATGAGGTCGAAGGTCTTTGGGTTTGTTAAGAAGAAGGAGACAGGGAAATGAAGGAGATGATAAAGATTACTATAAGCCTCGTTGTTATCTTTGTATCTGCAGGTATTATAATGGCCAGCGTCTTTGCAAAGACTGCCCCAATAATGGCAGAGGCACAGAAGCGGGAAAAGGAGGAGGCCCTTAAAAAGCTCATGCCTGACGCAGAAAAGATAACAGAGGCAGGAAAATGGGAACCTCTCCACAAGCATGCAGAATACTATGAGGGAAAGAAGGGAAATGATACAGTCGGCTATATCGCCTCTACCTTTGG
>JBKBUB010000182.1:0-3409 GCA_046290925.1 Thermodesulfovibrionales bacterium
TCTCTTGGCCAGGTATCGATACCCTTTCTTTACGGTCTTTTAAAGGATAAAGACGATGATGTAAGAAAATTTGCTGTTGACATCTTAGGTGACATCCGTGATGGCGTCTCTCTTGAAAAGATACTATCCCTTTTAAAGGATGTAAATCCTAATGTCAGGGCCTCTGCTGCAAAAACTGCTGGCAGTCTTTGCTACGAGGAAGCAGTACCATATCTCCTTGAAGCGTTGAAAGATGAAGAATGGGTCGCCTTTTCTGCCATTGAGGCACTTGGTGAAATTGGTGGAAAAAGGGCAATCTGCGCATTAAAGGATACACTTTCTATGAAGGAGGAGCCCCTCAGAATTGCGGCCATTGATGCTATTGGTAAGATCGGAACAGAAGATGCGGTGGAGACCCTTAAAAGTTGCTTTAAGATGGCAAAGGGCATAGAAAGGGAAATGGTCATTAAGAGTCTATTGAGACTTGGTGTTTTACCTGAGGAGGATGTTTCAAAGTTTATCCTGAAACTTTTTGAAGAAAGTAACGACTGGGATGACATGCTTCTGTATATAAGGGGTCTGGCAATGACGAGATACCATAAGGCAATACCATCTATAATCGATAAGGCCGGCTCTTTGGACCCCTCAATGCCAGGTGCAGAGGAGATAATACTTGAGGTCAAAGGCCGCCTTATAGAATTTGGGTGTTCCGATTTAATAATAGATGTGATTAACGACCCTCGTTTTCGCTTTAGGGGCAAGGTAATAGCCATTGATGTCGTAGGAGAACTTAAATGTCAGAGAGCGGTGCCCACCCTTATTAAACTTTTAGAGAGCAACTTGAGGGATGTCAGAAGGGCAAGCATAAGGGCGATAGGTAATATAGATGGCCTGGGCGCTATTAATACCCTTATAGAGGCTACTGATGATTATGACGGTCATGTTAGGAAAGCAGCAATAATAGCCCTTGGTAAAATAGGTGCAAGAGAGGCCTTCGAACCTATCTACCATGTTCTTTTAAAGGAGCCCTTTGAAGATGTCATTTATGAGGCTGTTAAAGCGCTTTTAAATATCGATAGAGAGCGGATCCTCTCAAATGTTAATAATCTTAGACCTGACCTCATTTATATGGTTAACAGGATTGTCGGTGACTGATTATGACTATTCAGCTTCAGGATCAGACCTTCAAGCAGTTAAGGGATTTTATATATGAGAAGTCAGGCATTTTTATCCCGGATTCAAAGAAATATCTTATCGAAAACAGGCTATCGAGAAGGCTCGAGGATAAAGGGCTAAAGGGTTATGAGGAATATCTATCCCTTTTAAAAAATAATAATGAGGAACTTGTAAGACTCTTCGATGCCATTACTACAAATGAGACCTATTTTTTCAGGGAAGATCAGCAGATAGATGTCCTTGTTAATTACCTTATCCCGAAGATACAGGATACGAAAGGCTCAAAGGATATAAAGGTATGGTCTGCTGCATGCTCAACTGGTGAGGAACCTTACTCAATCGCGATGGTCTTTCTCGAAAAAATACCGGGTCTGAAGTTTGAGATATTTGCCTCTGATATAAGCGAGAGCGTTCTTTCTTCGGCCAGAAAGGCTATCTATACATCCTATTCAGTGAGGAACGTTCCTCCGGCATTACTTAATAAATATTTTTCCAGAAATGGTCAGATGCTTTATGAACTCAACCCTTCATTAAAGAAATTTGTAAATTTTTCGAATATAAATTTAATGGATGAAAAAAGGATGCGATCAATCAAGGGCATAGATGTGATATTCTGCAGAAATGTCCTCATATATTTTGATGATAGGGCAAAGCAGAAGGTGGTCTCTCTCCTTTATGATAGTCTGAGGCCTGGGGGGTATCTTTTTGTTGGCACATCAGAGAGTCTTCACAATGTAACGAGGGCCTTCAGACCTTTAATATTTAACAAGGTTATTGTCTATCAAAAGGTGTGATATGAAGGCAGATATAAGGATAATGATTGTGGATGACTGTCCAACGACCCGAAAACTCCTCGGTCTTTATCTCAGGGGAAGGGGCTATAATCTGGTCTTTGCAGAGAATGGCCTTGATGCCCTCGAAAAACTTGCCAGTGAGAGGATAAGCCTGATCCTTTCTGACCTGAATATGCCCTATATGGATGGTATAGAACTTTTAAGATCGATAAGGTCTAACCCAGCCTTTTCTCATATACCCTTCTTAATGGTCACTACAGAGGCTGATGAAGAAGAGAAAAAAAGGGCAATCGATTCAGGTGCAAATGGCTATCTCGTGAAGCCTGTTACAGCAGAGATAATATTGCAGAATATTAAAAATATACTTGTAGATATATTCAGAGGAGGTGCTAATGCCTGATTATAAGATTAAGATCCTCGTTGTGGATGATTTCTCAACGATGAGGAGGATTGTAAAAAACATTCTTAAGCAACTTGGTTATGAGAATATCGAGGAGGCAGAAGACGGGGCTCAGGCTTACAACAAGCTGAAGTCAGGAGGTTTTGGTTTTGTTGTCTCGGACTGGAACATGCCTAATATGGATGGCCTCGATCTCCTTAAGAAGGTAAGAAGCGACCCTGAACTCAAGAACCTCCCATTTCTCATGGTTACAGCAGAGGCTGAAAAGGACAAGGTTATAGAGGCGATTAAGGCAGGGGTGAGTAACTATATAGTTAAGCCCTTTACAGCAGAGGTTCTCAAGGAAAAGATGGACAGGATCTTTGAAAAGCTCGGTAAATAGGGAGCTGAAAATGGATGAGATGGAAGAGATAATAGGTGAATTTATTACAGAGGCTGAAGAGGCCCTCGACAGGGTGGATCCGCTTTTCGTTGAACTTGAGCAGAAGGGGTATGATAGGGATCTGCTGAATGATATCTTCAGGAGTATCCATACCCTTAAAGGTGCGGCAGGATTCCTCGGATTTCAGAAGATAGTTGATGTTGCCCACGGCGCAGAAAGCATTCTCAAGAAACTAAGGGATGGAGAGATAGGGCTAAGGACATCACATATCGATATAATCCTCGAAAGTGTGGATATGTTGAGGCTCTTAATAAGCCACATAAAGAACAAGGACGGTGTAGAAGAGGAAACATCAGACCTCGTAGGTCGGTTGAATAGCGCCCTGAATAAAGAGGATACCGAAGAAAAGGAGCAAGATATTGTATCAATGAATTATTCGAGGGAAGGGGTTGCTGAAAAGCCGATTATAAACACTCCTAAACAAGAATCAATTACGGATGCCTCAACTGTAGAGAAGACCTTGCCTGATAAAAAGGAATCCATTCAAACCCTTAGGATTGATGTTGATCGCGTTGATAAGGTTATGAATCTCACTGGAGAGATAGTTCTCATAAGGAACAGACTTCTAAACATAGCCACATCCCTCGATTCGAGATACCCAGGGGATGAATCGGTGGA
>JBKBUB010000183.1:0-3376 GCA_046290925.1 Thermodesulfovibrionales bacterium
CCCCAATATCAGGCTAATTTTTGCAACGTTTGAGTAACATCTCCAAAGGCCTATTTATATCCTTCGAGTATCTCGAAGATATTATTCTCATTTAATCCGCCATGAAGGTCTTTTCCAATTAACATGGCAGGAGCCATATCACAGGCACCGATGCACTCCATAATGATCAGAGAAAACCTGCCATCTTCTGTTATCCCCCCTGGCTCGAGATTAAACCTCTCCCTCAGGAGGTCCGCGATCCTTTCACCACCAAAGAGCATACAGGATACATTTGTGCAGATCTGAATGAGATGCCTGCCCATTGGTTTGTTCTTGTACATATAGTAGAAGGTTGCCACGCCCCGAACAAATGCTTCGGGGAGATTAAGTATCTCTGAGACCCTTTTTAGCGCCTCGTGACTCAACCATCCATACTCTCCCTGGGCAACATAGAGGGCAGGTAGTACCGCAGCCTCTCTTTCAGGGTATTTATCTGCTATCTTTAGGAGCCTCTCCTCAATGTGAGCAGTCACTTACTCCTCCTGAACATGAGATGCATGAGGTCCATGTATTGGGTATTCATGTTCCTCACTATTGAGGCCAGATGCATAGCAAGCCTGTTCAATATCTTGGCAGCTATCAAGGGATTAGAGGAATAAAGATTCTTAAAATCACCCCTTCTCAGAACCAATAGTGCCGTCTTCTGGTCTGATACTATTGTTGCATCATGCCTGCTTCCATCGAGAAAGGACATGATGCCGAAGACATCGCCTTCCTTCAATGTGGATATACAGAACTGGTCTCCCTCAACCATTCTCTTATTTATTCTTACCTTTCCTTCAACGATGATATTAAGGCTGTCTCCTTCTTCCCCTTCTGTGTAAATCACTTCATCAGGTGCATATTCCTTTAGATCGAGGAGATTCTTCAGTATCTCAATCTCCTCACTGCTGAGATCAGAAAAGATCGCAATCTTTACTATATCAATCCCCATCTTACCTATCACACTCCCCCAGGACGATATCTATCGTCCCAATATTTGCTATAACATCAGCAATGAGATGGCCCTCGCAGAGCCTCGGGAGAACCGAGGCATGGACAAAGGATGGTGACCTTAATCTCATCCTGTAAGGCCTTCCCGTACCATCACTTACAAAATAAAAACCCAACTCTCCCTTTGGCACCTCTGTAGCAGAATATATCTCTCCTTCTGGTGCTGACAAAGGCCCCTTTGTTATAAGAACAAAGTGATGAATCATCGATTCCATATTTCTAAGGATATTATCCTTTGGCGGAAGGGTGAATTTTGGAGCATCAGGAGCCATTATAGGGCCCGTGGGTATCTTTTCTATGCACTGCTTTATTATCCTGTTCGATTGTCTCAATTCCTCCATTCTAACGCGATACCTGTCATAGACATCACCATTCTTACCAGTGGGAATATCAAATTCGACCCTATCATAGGCATCATAGGGGGCAAACTTTCTCACGTCATAGGGTATGCCAGAACCCCTTATCATCGGACCAGTAAGACCCCAATTAATAGCCTCCTCAGCACCTATGACACCTATCCCTTTTGTCCTCTTAAGCCATATCCTGTTCTGGTCTATTAATGTCTCATATTCCTCTATCCTTTTTGGAAATTCCTCTGTGAACTTGTAAAGACTGTCGAGGAATTCCTGGGTCACGTCATTTCTTACGCCGCCAATCCTCGGATAACTAACGGTTAATCTCGCGCCGCAGACCATCTCGAAGAGGTCAAGTATCCATTCCCTCTCCCTGAAGGAATATAAGAAGACCGTCATTGCTCCGATATCGAGGGCATGGGTGCCAAGCCATATTATGTGGCTGCTTATCCTCGTCATCTCTGCCATCATCGTCCTTATATACTTTGCCCTCTCAGGTGGCTCTATTCCAAAAAGCCTCTCTACAGCCACACAATAACCCACGTTATTAGCCATGCTGGATATATAATCGAGCCTGTCTGTTAATGGTAAAGCGGAGAGATAGGTCTTGTTCTCTGCAAGCTTTTCAGTCCCCCTATGGAGATAACCAACATGAGGGGTGCACTTAACAACCCTTTCGCCGTCGAGGTCGAGGACGAGTCTCAGTACCCCATGAGTGGCAGGATGTTGGGGACCCATGTTTATAGTCAGTTCTCTCGTCTCTAATTGTTTGAGTCCTTCTGTCATATCCACTTATCCCTGAAGATCTTTAGATTTTTCGGGGACATCTCTCATCTCGTAGATCTTATTCTTCTCAGCCACTTCGAGGACCTCCTTAAAACCCTTCCATTCCATTTCGCCAAGGTCACTCTTTAATGGATAGTCCTTGCGAAGAGGATAACCATCCCAATCCTCTGGTAACAGTATCCTCCTGAGGTCAGGATGGCCGTTGAAGATGATTCCAAAAAGATCATAACATTCCCTCTCATGCCAGTTTGCACCTTTCCAGATGTCAGTTACAGTATCTATACTACAGTCATCTTCTGGAACCTCAGCCCTGATCCTTATCATGTGCCTCTGTTTCATCGAAAAGAGGTGATAAACAACCTCGAATCTCACATCCTTTTTACCAAGATAATCCACACCACAGAGGTCTTCAAGGAAGTCGAAATCAAGTTCTGGCGTATCTTTAAGAAATCTCATGACCTCTTTAATCTTTTCTTTTTTAACAACAACCGAGACCTGACCTCGGAATTCCTGAACAGACCTAACCTCAGAAGGAAATTTCTCTCTTAAACGTTCTCCTATCTCTAAGGGATTCATCTAATAACTAGCCCCTGCTATATAATCTTTAAGATAATGTATCTCTGCCTCGAGTTTGCTTAGCTGTGTTTTTAAGAGGTCCCTGATTGAAAGGATGCCGATAATCTTTCCACCCTCTACAACCGGAATATGTCTTATGTTTTTTTCGATCATTACCCACATTACATCTGCAATATCCTCATTTGCCTCAGCCACAATAAGGTCTTTTGTTATAGTGTCTGCGAGTTTAATATCAGAAAAGGATTTAAGTGTTGCAATTGATGTAGGTGGTGATCCTAATAAAAAGGTTGCAGTAGATATTATTATAGATAATGATAGATATTCTAATGTAGTATTAGGACAAGGTGCTTTAGATGTTTATCAAATTGTATCAGCAATTAATACTTTTATTGGTAAAGTTGTTGCAGAAGTGTATGAAAAAACAGATTCTAATAATAACATATTGAGATATGTAAAAATAAAAGGTGAAATAGCACATCCTCAATTTGGAAGAGTAAGTGTATTGCCTCCAACAGACACTATTAATTATAACAATGGTATAACGTTATTTTCTAATACAGGAAATCCTGTAACGCATCAAAAACCAGCAACTTTACCTACTGGCAATGTTCCAAGATATGGTGAAGAAG
>JBKBUB010000184.1:0-3320 GCA_046290925.1 Thermodesulfovibrionales bacterium
CCCCGCACCCATCCCGGACAGAAAGCAAGGAGGAGAGGCACGCCCTTACTCTCTGGGATGGGTGCGGGGCAGCCTCCTAATTTATGCAACATTAAGGATAATCGAAATGTCCGCATCATTAAATTCATTCAATAATTTTCTTAAGGGTATCGATTTAAAGACCCAACGAATCTACAATCTTTCGGGATCATCTCCAGCCCTATTGTTGAGTCTCCTGGGAAATCCCTTCGTCCTTATAACAGGAACAGAGGAAGAATCGATCAGGCTTTACAATGATATTACCTTCTTTAACAAACTTATCGGCAGGTCAAATCGTCTTTATCATCTTCCCGATCCTGACGGCCTTGAGAGGGCAGGCAAAAGGGCAGAGGTCCTCTACGAGATAGGCAGAGGCGATTCCATCATCCTCTCTATAAATTCATTCAATTCACCGGCCTGGTCAAAAGAGGAATTAGAGGGCAAGATTTTATCTCTATTAAGGGGCCAAGAATTTGAGAGGGAAAGGCTGATGGAGAGATTAATAGAAATCGGCTATAGAAGGGTCTCTCTCGTCATAGATAAAGGTGAATTCAGCTCGAGGGGCTGGATACTCGATATATTCCCTGTGAACAGGTCGGAGCCAATCAGGATAGAATTTTATGGAGATGAGATAGAGGTGATTAGGTCCTTTGATATTGAGTCCCAGCGGTCTTTAAAGGATATAAACGATCTTACTATCCTTCCTGCTGTCGAGCCCGATGATGGAAGGGTGGATATAAAAGGGTTTGGCTATTCTATGATCTATTATACCGATTCTGCACTGAAACAGTTACAGAAAAAAGAGTCAGACGTAGAACATTTCTGTCTTCTCTCATCCCTCGATATATCTGGAGAGGGTTTCAGGGCCGGCTCTTTATCAATGGGTGGTCTCGGCATATTACCTGGTGAGAGAAGGTCCTTTTCTGATCTGGGAAGGGCCATAAAATCACTGAGCAGAGATAACAGGGTTATCATCGTGTCAGCATCGCAGGGCCAGGCAATGAGACTTAAGGAATTACTCTTTGATGAAGGTATTATAGCCCCTGTTCTTGATATAGGAGCGACAGTCTCTTATGAGGGTAATATAAATATTACATCCGGCGAACTCTCATCAGGACTGTTTATTGAGGGTCTATTGATTCTTACCGAGAGGGAGATATTCGGGGAAAGACCTCATTATAGGCCTATGAAGAGGTCAAAGGTTTCAGGTCTCCTAACGAGCCTGAATGATATCTCACCAGGCGACCTCGTTGTTCATTCAGACCACGGTATTGGAAGGTTCTTGAGCATAGAAAGAAAGGCCATTGGAGGTGATGGAGGCTCAATATTTACTGACTTTGCGGTAATCGAATATGCTGGAGGCGATAGGCTCTATCTCCCTCTCTACAATATTGAGAGGATAAAGAAATATAATGGTGGCGAAGGGGTTATTCCATCGATCGACAGACTCGGTGGTAAGACATGGCAGAGGAAAAAGGCCAGGGTCAAGAGGGCTGTTAAGGAGATGGCAGAAAAACTTCTCAAACTCTATGCTGAGAGGGAGATCTCAAAGGGTTTTTCCTTCAGCCCTGATACGGAACTTCACAGGGAATTCTACGACTTCTTTCCCTATGAGGAGACACCAGACCAGATAAGGAGTTTTGAAGAGATAAGGGCTGACATGGAATCTGATAGACCGATGGATAGACTGCTCTGTGGAGATGTAGGCTATGGCAAGACAGAGGTTGCAATGAGGGCTGCCTTCAAGGCGGTCTATGATGGCAAACAGGTGGCTGTACTCGTGCCAACAACGATCCTCTGCGAGCAACACTATTATACCTTTACGAGTAGATTCAGGGCCTTTCCCGTAAAGATAGACTACCTTAGCAGATTCAAGTCAAAGGCCGAGCAGGCCTCGACCCTTAGGGCCCTTTCAAGGGGAGAGATAGATATAATCATAGGAACCCAGGCCCTTCTCGGAAAGGATATATCCTTCTACGATCTTGGTTTGTTGATAATTGATGAGGAGCACAGGTTCGGTGTCGCCCAGAAGGAGCGGATAAAGGAACTGAAAAAGGGGGTAGATGTATTGAGCATGACAGCAACACCGATACCGAGGACTCTACAAATGGCACTATCAGGAATAAGGAGTATGAGCATTATCGAGACACCCCCTGAGGAGAGGGTCGCTGTCAGAAGCCTTCTTTCTGTTTTTGATAAGGAGTTTATAAAAGAGGCAATAGAGAGAGAACTGAGCAGGGAGGGACAGGTTCTTTTCGTTCACAATTTTATCCATGACATAGATGATGTGGCTGTTATGATAAAGAGGCTCTTTCCCGAGGTAAGGTCAGAGGTTGCCCATGGGGATATGCCTCCCAAGAGGCTCGAAAGGATAATAATCGACTTTATGAAGGGAGACATAAAGATACTTATTGCAACGAATATAATAGGCTCAGGCATAGATATCCCTAATGCCAATACCATAATAATCAACAGGGCTGATAGATTAGGACTTGCGGATCTCTATCAGCTAAAGGGAAGGGTTGGGAGGAGCAATGTGAGGGCCTATGCCTTTTTTCTCATACCTGGAGAAGACTTAATAACAGAAGAGGCCCGAAAAAGGCTCGATGCGATTAGGGAGATGAGTTACTTAGGTGCAGGTTTCAGGGTGGCAATGAAGGACTTAGAGATTAGGGGATCAGGCAACCTGCTTGGACCCGAACAATCAGGTCATATTCATGCTGTGGGCTTTGATACATACCTGGAGATACTCGAAAAGGCGGTTGCAGAACTTAAGGGAGAGGAGATTAAAGAGGAGATCGAACCTGTTCTGAATCTGAATATAGATGCCCACATCCCTGAGGAATATATAGAGGACGTAACGATCAGGCTTAGTATGTACAGGAGGGTCGCAAGGGCAAGGAGTGAGGAGGAAATTCAGGAACTCGCCTCAGAAATGAGAGATCGTTTTGGAAATATGCCCGTTGAAGTCAAGAATCTTTTAGAGATAGTGAGGCTTAAGACAATGGCAAAGAAGCTTATGATTAAAAATATCCTTGAAAGGAATGGACGGATAAGATTCTCTTTTTTAGAGGAAACACCTGTAAAGGTAGAAGATGTATCAGGGCTCTATAAGAGATTCCAGGGCATCAGGTTTCATAGTGATGGCTTCGAACTTCCAATCAAGAAGGAAGCTGTGACATTAGCAGAGGATGTATTAAGATGTTTACAGAGATAGTTTTTTATTGCTAATAAATGTATTATGGTTTATACTGAAGTATGAAGATTGATAATATCTCCTTTTTAGAGATAGGCTCACCAGG
>JBKBUB010000185.1:0-3313 GCA_046290925.1 Thermodesulfovibrionales bacterium
TTCCCTTCTCTTCATAGTTCCTCCTTACCCATTAACTATAGTACTTTCCACTCTGTAAGTGGAAAGATTTACACCTGCTCCGGAGGTATATTATCAGGTCTATAAGCAGAATAGTAAGTGATATCCAATCTTTTGAGCCTTTCCTCTACATGGGGATAGAGGATGAGTTCCTCCACTTCAAAGTCTTCAAAGGCAGGGTGTATTGCCCTCAACCTCTTCCTCGATGACTTTATGTTTTCTTGCGAGCTGAAGCTAATCATGCAGGCAGGATGAACTCTCACCCCACGAAGCATAAGATTTTCCAGTGCATTTATTTGCAAATCAAAGCCCTCAGGAACTGCACCTGTCAGTCTCGAGAATTCCTCATTGCAACTGCCTTTAAGGCTCACCCTCACATGCAGATTTTTGAATCTCGACAAATCTCTTGCATATCCTTCATTTCTACCTATAAGGATTCCATTTGTTTCGAGTATGAACAGATATTTTTTATCTATCAATTCAAGAACCCTTATCAGGTGTTCCCAGCAGATAGTCGGCTCATTACCGCTGATGCGCATCTGATTAAGGCGTTTCTTTTCTGCAATTTTTGTCAATCTCCGTGCAACATCCTCCGGAGAATAAAATTCGCCATGCTCAATGGGTTTCGAGACAATGTTCCATGCCCAGCAAAATACACACCTGAGGCAACATCCAACACAGTCTGCCGTTGATATGCCGCCGTAGAACCTCGAAGGCCTAAACCGGTAATATTTCCTAAGACCGTCCCCGCAGACATGTCCTCTTGTTATCTCTGAAAGTCTTACTGGGTCAAAATAGGTCACCATCTATCATTGGGCATTAGTATCTTTATGATATTCAGAAAGCCTTGTCAATATTAAGAAACTCTTATACTGAACTAAGCTCAATTTTAATCTCTTTTTCGATAAAGCCTTTCTCCAAACCTTGATCGCCTTTCACTTCATTGAGAATTACCCTCTGTATTTGTAGAAAGGATGTAAAGGCTACCATATCTTAAATGGCGTTGGAATAAAGGTTATGATGAATATTATCATAGCAATTATGCCTGTAAGTATCCTTCTTCTGTCCAGTGGCATCTCCCAGTAGATGACAGGCGGATGCCTTAACCCGAGGATAACCATCAATACAGCCCATATTAACCAACCCTCCCAGAAAAGGATTCCAAAGACAAGCAGCAATCCTACGAGTATCCTGGACAACAGAATATGCCCAGCCCCTAAAAAGGCATAGGCTATATGTCCGCCGTCTAATTGACCGACAGGGATAAGGTTCAGCGATGTAACAAAGAGGCCTATCCAGCCAGCAAATGCTATGGGATGAAGTAGTATATCATAGCCATCAGGAGTAATACCGAGTATCAGCCTCGATAGCAGTGAAAAGAGGATTGAGTCACCAAGACCAAGGCCACCTTTTGTCTCTGAAACCGAGACAACTGAAGAGAGTTTAAGCCCTATTGATGAGGCAGCAACAGAGAGGGCAAAGCCTGCTATCGGCCCTGAGGCACCGATATCTATCAGTGCCTTTCTCGTTACGATGGGTGATTTCATTTTTATGAAGGCACCGAATGTCCCTATCAATGAAGGAGCAGGGATGAAATATGGAAGGGTTGCATGAGTGTGGTGTATCTTTGAGGCGATATAATGGGATAGTTCATGTCCAAGAAGAATAATCATAAGGGACAGCGAGAAAGGGAGTCCTTCGATAATCCTCCATGGCTCGGCAATTATATTTATACCCTTCTGAAATAAGGAGCCCGCAACAAGGGTTGATATGAAGGTTAGTATGAAGAGTATTAAATGGATATAAGGAAACCTCTTCATCTGACCACTTCACCCCTTAGATCATAATCAAAGGCCTCTTTTATACGGACATTCACGAAATTACCTACCCCTAACCCTTCACGATTTTCAATAATAACAACCCCGTCTATTTCAGGCGCCTGTGAATAAAGCCTTGCTATGGAGAAATCATTGTTTATCTCGTCAACAAGTGCTGTGTAAAGGCGTCCAACGGTCTCGAGGTTCTTTTTCAGGGAGATACGGGACTGAATACACATTATATCTGACCTTCTCCTCTCCTTTATCTTCTTTGGAATGTGGCCCCTGAGTCTTGACGCCCTGGTGCCCTCTTCTCTTGAATATGTAAAGACACCCAATCTGTCAAACTCCATCTCCTCCACGAATCTCTTGAGTCCCTCAAAGTCTTCCTCCGTCTCACCAGGGAAACCTACTATCATAGTCGTCCTCAGTGTTATCCCTGGGATTTCCTCTCTAAGCCTCTTAATAAGTTCTGAATAAAACCTTTTCCCCCCTTTTCTTCCCATTGCCTTTAATATCTTATCCTCAGAGTGCTGAAAGGGAATGTCAAGGTATTTACATATCTTTTCGTTTTCTGCAATGGTTTCGATGAGTTTTGAGTTGATACTGGTGGGATAAAGATAGAGAAGACGGACCCAGAAATTACCACTTATGGATGTTATATCCTTTAGAAGAGAAGATAGATCGTATCCATTAAATTCCTGACCGTAGCTGCTTATATCCTGGGCAACGAGGATCAGTTCCTTTACACCTGAGGAGACATATTCTTCTGCCTTTTTGAGGACATCCTCAGGGGCATGGCTCCTATAGCTGCCCCTAATTGAGGGAATCACGCAGAAGGTGCAGCCCCTGTCACATCCTTCAGCAATCTTGATATAAGCATAAGATGTGGATGATGAGGGAGGATGGATAAGGGGCATTTCGTTTTTTTTCAATAACCCTGTCTTTACTGTTCTTTTACAATACTCGACAATCCCATCCTCTTCACCAACTCCCCATATTGCATCTATCTCTGGTATCTCCCTCATCAGTTCCTCTCTATACCTTTTTGCAAGACATCCAAAGACGAGGAGGCTCTTACCATTTCTCTTTATGTCTTTTAATCTCAGTATCTCTTCAATCGATTCCCTCTTTGCGTCCTCAATGAAACCACAGGTATTTACGAGGACAATGTTAGCCTCGTCTAAATTCTCTGTATTCAAAAAACCTTCTCTTTGCAGAAGATTACTAAGGTTGTCAGAATCGACGAGATTCTTTGGACAGCCCATAGTAATTATGGACACCTTATTATTTGCTTTCATTTCTTTTCCTGATAAGGTGATACAAGAGGAGATAGCTGATTACCGAAGAGATAAGCCCAATAAAAAATGTGCCTATTATAAAGGGTTTAAGAAGGGGACCGAGTTCAGAAAGGAGCCTTGACATGGTTAGGTCCTTCCAATCCACCGCTGGAAAAAATTTATCCATTCCGAGCAGTC
>JBKBUB010000186.1:0-3311 GCA_046290925.1 Thermodesulfovibrionales bacterium
CGGTCTTTCTCCCTATCCCTGGCAGTTTTGTGAGATTCGATATAAGATTCTCTGTTATGCTGTCTGTCATGCCCCGAAGATATTACCGAGGTTACCGAGACCCGGTATCTGTAGCCCTCCTGTCAATTTTGACATCTCCTCATTCACCATCTGTTGTGCCCTCCTCAATGCCTCATTAACAGCCGCTATTATGAGGTCCTGGAGCATCTCAACATCATCAGGATTAACAACATCACGCTCTATCTTAATCGAAACTATCTCTCCACCGCCTGTTGCAACAACCGTAACCATCCCTCCGCCAGCACTTGCCTCAACAGTCTTTTTCTTCGCCTCCTCCTGAAGCCTCTGCATCTCTGCCTGAAGCCTCTGGGCCTCTCTCATCAAGTCACCGAGCATCTTCTTAGACATACTAACCTCCGTTTCTTTTGTTCTCTATTATATCAACTACCCTTCCGCCAAAGAGTTCTATTGCCTCCTTTACAAGGGGTTCATTCAATATCCTTTCTTTAATATCCCTCCTGCTTGGCACTTTTTTTTCTGATGTCTCCACCTTAATAGAAACCTTTTTGTTCATGACCTTTGAGGCTATCTCTTCAATGAACTTTTTATTCTTTTTAACGGAATCTGCGTGAACAGAGAGTCCACCGTTGAATCTTATATGAATCACGTTTCCTGTGATTTCTATCTCTGCCTCTGATAATTTGCAGAAGAGAGGATGGTTGGTCTCATCAATCCCTTTTAGTATATCGCTCCATTCATCAGATTTCTCTACCGTTGGTATTTCCTCTGTCTCACAGGCCTCTGTAGAATTATCAGTCGTGATGTTTATCCCCTGGAGAGGGACCTCAGGGGTTGGGATATTTGGTATCTCAACGGATTGTCTGTTGCATTCGCTCCTGATCTCCTTTTGGTCTTCAGCAGAGAGACCTTCATGGTCTCCTTTGCCTGCCGCATCTAACAGGAGTCCAATATTGTCTATCGCCTCCTGAAGTGGTTTGAGATTACTCAGATAACTCGCCTTAATAAGGGCCATCTCTAAGACCACCCTCGGTGAAAAAGCAGTCCTAACATCCTGCTCTGCCCTTATCATCTCACCGAGTAGAATGGTCAGGGATTCCTCAGAACTCATGCTGGTAAGTTCCTTGATCATCCCGATTTCTCCCTCGCTTAGATCAAGGACATCCTCCGCACTTCCTGTAACCTTCGCTGTGAGGAGGTCCCTGAAAAAGTTCATCAGGTCCTTTGCAAAGGACTTAAGGTCAGTCCCTTTATCAGTAAGTTCCTGGATAACCTCGAGAACCCTTTTCCTGTCTCCCTTTATTATAGAGAGTGCTATCTCGTAGAGGGCGTTGAAATCGGGTATGCCTAAGAGATCCTTTATATCTGAGTCCTTGATGTCAGGGGAAAAGCTTATTACTTGATCAAGTATTGTCAGCGAGTCCCTCATGCTTCCCTCAGCAGCCCTTGCAATCATCTCGAGGGACTCATCAGATATTCTTACACCCTCTGAATCAGCTATTAACCTAAGCCTTCCTTTAATCTTCTGTATTGGTATCCTTCTGAAGGGCAGGTGTTGACACCTCGAAAGAACCGTGGCAGGTATCTTCCTCGGTGCTGTTGTTGCGAGGATAAATATCACATGGGGCGGTGGCTCCTCGAGGGTCTTCAAGAGGGCGTTGAAGGCAGCATCAGAAAGCATGTGTGCCTCATCTATTATATATACCTTATATCTGCCCGAAGCAGGTGCATACCTGACCCTTTCCCTCAAGTCCCTTATATCATTGACACTGTTGTTCGATGCCCCGTCTATCTCCATCACATCCACTGACGAGCCCTCGAGTATCTCTATACAGGACTGACAGGTGCCACATGGTTCAGGAATTGGTCCTTTTTCACAGTTAACAGCCCTCGCCAGTATTCGGGCAGAGGATGTCTTTCCAACTCCACGGGGCCCTGAAAATAGATAGGCATGGGCGATCTTACCTTTACTTATGGCATTGCTCAGGATATGGCTTATCGTCTCCTGACCAATAAGGTCAGAAAAGGTGCGAGGTCTCCATTTTCTTGCCAGGACGAGATAACTCATATATTGCCTTTTTGCAACCAGGGAACAACTTACTGCGGCACACAGAAAAAATGCTTACCGTTGCTTCCTTCCGGACCTGGCGGGGTTCACACCCTTCTGCTGCGCAGGGCTATTCCCTGGCTGCAAGAAAGCAATAGCATATTATTTTAGCATAAATCAGAAACTGTGTTCCTCTGATGGGAATAGGCCCTTCTCAACCTCCTCTTTATAAAGCCTAACAGCTTTAAGGGCCTCTTCCTTCAGGTTTGCATACCTCTTGACGAACTTTGGCACAAACCTGTCGAAGATTCCGAGGACATCATGCATAACCAGTACCTGGCCATCGCACCAGGGGCCTGCGCCTATCCCTATCGTCGGTATGGTCAGTTCCTCTGTAATCCTCTTTGCCAGTGTGGCAGGTATGGCCTCGAGAATCAATGAAAAGGCGCCGGCCTCCTCAACAATATGGGCCTCCTCAATGAGTTTCTCTGCCGCCTCCTCAGTCTTCCCCTGAACCTTATATCCACCCATCCTGTGGATTGACTGGGGTGTGAGGCCAATATGGGCCATAACAGGTATATCTGCCTTTGTCATGGCCATTATGTGTTCCTTCACCTCACTGCCACCCTCTATCTTTATAGCCGAGGCACCAGCCTCTTTCAGAAACCTGCCCGCGTTTCTCACAGCCTCTGAGATACTGACCTGATAGGACATAAAGGGCATATCACCAATCACCATAGCAGACTCAGCAGCACGGGACACCATCTTAGTGTGATAGATCATCTCATTCATAGTCACAGGCAGGGTGTTTTCCAGTCCCTGAACAACCATTGCCACTGAGTCGCCAACGAGTATAGCATCTATACCTGCCTCATCCGCAATAAGGGCGGTTGGATAGTCATAGGCAGTGATCATCGTTATCTTTTTCATGTCTTTCTTCTTCCTAAAAAAATCGTTTACTGTAAATCTTGCCATAGATACCTCCGAGATCAATTTACCTATTTGCTATTTCCTTTATCTTCATCAAAAAGAACTTAAAATTCTCCTTTGAATAGTATTTCCTATCCTGAGGCTCAAGGATTGAGCCAAGTTTTACTGTATAGTCAGTCTTTTTAAGTGAGCTTACTGCATCAAGGAGTTTTTTTAATTCGTCCTTTGTTGCCTTTAGTTCGATCCCTTTTTTAAGCAAAAACTCTATATCAAAAACATCCCTTATCTCTTTTCTACTTAAAAAGGCCTCTATCTT
>JBKBUB010000187.1:0-3298 GCA_046290925.1 Thermodesulfovibrionales bacterium
ATCATGGACAGATATCTCCTCAAAAGACCGGATGCATCCTCATTATTACCGTTCATAAGGCTCAGGAGGCCGGCCTCCCAGATGGTATCAGGACTATTACCGTCCATCCTGATTGCCTGCTTTATGGCATATGAAGCCCTGTCATTATTACCCTTCTCAATGAAGGAACGGGCAAGTCCAAGCCACGACCTACTATCAGAAGGATTTAGTTTTAATGATTTGATAAAGAACATCACAGAACCATCAATGTCTTTCCTGTCATATCTCAGGAGTCCGAGAAGGTAGTAATATTGAGCATTTTCAGGGATAATCTTCGATGCCATATCCAATCCCCTCTGGTCATTTCTTGACCCAAAGGATTCTGCAATGATTACTCTGATAATTAATAAGAGCAGGATTACAGGGATTATTATAAAAATAGTTCGGAGGTTTCCGTCACACCTTCCCTCTCGAACCCTTTTCCCCTTTGTCACCATAACCGTCCTTATAATAAGAATAATAGTAAGAATAGGAACCGTACTTCATGTCAGAAGGTGTGATTCCATTTAGCACTACACCGATAACCTTTGCGTTTATGCCCTGGAGAAGCTTTTTCGCCTGAATCACGGCACTCCTGGGGGTCTGTCCCGCCCTGACAACCATCACTACACCCTCTGTCATGGTACTAAGTATGAGGCTATCAGAGAGACCGAGAAGAGGGGGAGCATCGATTAATATAAAATTATAGAGCGCAGAGAGTGCAACAATGATGTCTCTCATCCTTGATGATGTGAGGAGTTCAGAGGGGTTCGGGGATAAAGGTCCTGCTGGGATGACATCGAGATTCATGATTTTAGTCTTCAGTATAAGATTGTCGTCAAGTTCAACATGACCTGTCAGAAAGGCAGTGAGTCCCGTTGAATTGTCCACATCGAATATCTTATGCAAATTTGGTCTTCTGAGATCAGCATCGATTATTATTCCCCTCCCAACTGTATGGACAAGACTCAAAGCTGTATTAATAGCAGCCGTTGTCTTTCCTTCGCCCTCTCTCGGTGATGTTACGAGGATACTCTTTGGCGGTTTGACGGGTGATGAGAATTGTATATACGTGCCTATTGACCTGAAGGCCTCTGAATAGGGTGAGGTCTTATCATAATGACTGATAAGATATAGATTATTTATATCCTGGTCGCTTTTCATTTTACCCATATTGGGCACGAGACCCAAGTAGGGCATAGCGACCCTCTTTTCGATGTCCTCCGGGGTCTTCACCGTATTGTCGAGGTATTCAAAGAAAAACGCAAATCCTATGCCTCCAAAGAGACCTATGATTATTGAAAGCAGGATATTCAATGTCTTTTTCGGCTTGAATGGCTTAAGGGGTACATCAGCCCTGTCGAGTATCTGAA
Source organism: Thermodesulfovibrionales bacterium (assembly GCA_046290925.1). Classification (GTDB taxonomy): domain Bacteria; phylum Nitrospirota; class Thermodesulfovibrionia; order Thermodesulfovibrionales; family UBA9159; genus JBBIPQ01. Next base: position 1,392 of record JBKBUB010000187.1, read on the forward strand.
TATTGCTCGCCGTCAGGCTTGCCGAGATTCCTGTCTCTTTCATTCTCTGAAGGAGACCATTGTAGAGTTCCTTATTCGTTTCAGCCTCCCTCTTCAGTATCTGATACTGAACCATCTTTTCGTTCAACTTCAGTACTTCTGCCTTGTATTTCTCCATGGTGGACATGAGGTGATTCTCCCTCCTCAGTGATGCCTCATAATCTTTCTTTATTCCCGAGACTATCTTACTAACCTCCGAATCGATTCTTCTTCTCAATTGTTCCATCTGCTCTCTGAGCCTCACCATCTTCGGGTAATCCGGCTTGTAGACCCTCGAGAGTTGAGAATAATCAGCCTCCATTGCTGCATAATCCTTTTTAAGAACCTGAATCAAAGGATTGTTAGCCACCAAAGGAATTTCCTCTGGATCACCCTTCTGTATCTCCCTGTAAAGGGCCTCCTTACTGATCCTTTCAGATGTGGCCTGAACGAGGTGGGAGGAAAGTTCAGCAAGCCGCCTGTTTATAATATTCTGAGTCTGCTCTCTCGAATCTCCCGGACCCTTTTCAGCAATAAAGATGATCCCGTTCTTTGCAGCATATTCATTCAGTCTTTCCTCTGAACTCTCAACCTTTGCCTTCATCTCCTGAAGCTGTTTCTCGAGCCAGTCCCGAGCCTGCTGAGTCGCTGCAAATTTGCTCTCTATATTAAAGTCTATAAAGGTCTTTGCTATGGTATTTGCCACGTCCGCCGACAGTTCAGGCTTGTAGGAATCGAAACTGACCTTAACTAACCTCGATTTCTGTAATGGCTCAACAGTAATCCGTTTTAGAAAGGCCTCTACAATGTCAGGATGGATACCCTCCTCCACGAGAGGTTGTTCCTTTTTGTTTTCTTCCTTTTTTTCGCTACCAGACCTCCCTTCATTCCTCACAAAAAGGGGATTCTCATCGAGTTTTAATGACCTTATAACCCTCCTTGCCAGATTCTTGCTCTTAAGAACCTTATACTGGGTCTGATAGTAATCTTCCTCAACCCTTTCCACATCATAAATATCCTTGAATTTAAGGACATTTGGATTCTCCTTGTCTATCTTTATCACTACAGATGCCCTGTAGACAGGCCTACTCATGAATGTAGCAACAGTAACTGTTGTAACAACAACAAGGAAAAAGGTTATGACAGTCCATTTTCTCCTCAGAATGACCTGGAGATAATCTCTGAGGTGTATCTCCTCTTCCTGAGGATAATGTTCCTCAACCGGGAACGCAACAGGATAAGCTCCTGTATTTTCGAGAGCGTCGTTTTTAATATGTTTGTCATTTCCATTCATAACCGTTCTTATAATGCCTTTCCAAAGGATATAAGACCTTTAATTGCGTTAAGAAAACCACTGAAAAAATTCTTCATCCCGCTCTTCGGAACAATGATTATGTCATTGTCAACTATCCAGATATCTTTCATCTGTCCATCCCTTATCTTCTCGTAATCTACGGTAATTATATCCCTGGTACCATCGCCTCTGTCCCTGAAAACCTTAATATTACTTTTATCAGCCTCAAACCTTAATCCTCCTGCCATTGCAACTGCCTGAACAAGTGTTGTGTTCTGCTGCAACGAGAAGGCACCTGGTTTTTCTACTGCGCCATCGACAAAAACCACCCCACCCTTTGGAACATTTATAACATCACCGTTAAATACAGGGATATTTAGAGCAATATTCCCTTTGATAAGCAGCTCCTTAAGATCAATAACAATAGTCTCTGTCTGTGACAGGGTTTTATCGGTATCGAGAGGCCGAATTACATAACATATATCACCTGCATCCTTTGTCAACCCCCCTGCCATGGAAAGCATGTCGAGAAGATACTTTTGTCCCGATACAGAATATACCTGTGGAGATGTAACAGCACCAATAACAGCGATCT
>JBKBUB010000188.1:0-2968 GCA_046290925.1 Thermodesulfovibrionales bacterium
AAGGATGGTTGCCCTTTTTGTCAATTATGAGGAAACAATACCTTTTCGAAGAGATTATTTTTGAGGAAACGCGGTTAATTGACAATACCGAATTTGTTTTGTTATTCTTATATTTTAGGGTCTTTGAAAATGAAGATATTAGTCTCAGATATACCTGAAGAGGGTCTCGATATTGATATTGAAGAAAAGGTCGAGGCGGAGTATCCGAGGATTTTATCACCCATAAAAACTGTCCTGCATGTGGATAAGGTAGGGGATGAGATTCTCTTGAGAGGAAGAATTTCTGCTGATGTAGAATTGAGATGCAGCAGATGTCTTAAGGATTTTAAAAAAGATATGAGTATTGATGTCGATGTTGTCTATCACTCCCTTTCTGAGTTGAAGGGAGAAGAAAAGTATGAAATAAAAGAGGACGAACTCGATACAGGATTTTATTTAGGTGATGAAATTGATGTTGATCAACTCTTGCTTGAGCAGATAATACTTAACATTCCTATGAAGCCTTTATGCAATGAGTTCTGTAAAGGTCTTTGTCCGAAATGTGGCAAAGACCTGAATATAGAGGTTTGTGATTGTGAAAGAAAAGGGATAGATCCACGATTTGAAAAACTAAAGAAATTATTTAATGATAGAAAGGAGTAGAAAGTGGCCAATCCAACGCACAGACATTCAAAGGCGAGAAGAGACAAGAGAAGGGCAAACTGGAAAGGCGTCATGCCGAACCTTGTCACCTGTCCTGAATGCAAAGAAATCAAGGAATCCCACAGGGTCTGTCTTAATTGCGGTTCTTACAACGGCAGGAAAGTATTAGAGATTATTGAAAAGGAATGAAGATAGCTCTCGATGCAATGGGCGGTGATTTTGGCCCTGCTGTAACAGTTGAAGGAGCTGTCGAGACCCTGAGCGAGGATGAAGATTCAGAAATAATCCTCGTTGGCGATGAAGAGATTTTAAAGAAGGAGCTTGCCACAAAAAGATACCCCTTTTCAAGGCTCCATATAAGACACGCCTCTCAGGTAGTGAGTATGGATGAGCCTGCCCTGACAGCAGTAAGAAGAAAAAAGGATTCATCTATCAGGAGGGCAATTGAACTTGTTAAGAATGGAGAGGCTGATGCTGCAGTGAGTGCAGGTCATTCGGGGGTAGCGATGGCTGTTTCTGTCTTTGTTCTCGGTGTTTCAGAGAATGTGGACAGACCTGCTATCGCAACGATAATGCCAACATTGAAGAGGCCCTTTATCCTTATTGATGCTGGAGCAAATGTAGATTGCACTCCCCGGAATCTGCTTCAATTTGCCATAATGGGTAATGCCTACTGTAGAACAATGTTCGGCATATCCTCACCAACGATAGCCCTCCTGAGTATTGGTGAGGAGGACACAAAGGGTAATATACTTACGAGGGAGGCCTTCAAATTAATCAAGAGTACAAACCTAAACTTTATCGGAAATATAGAGGGAAAAGATATATTCTCAGGAAATGCTGATGTTGTTGTCTGTGATGGCTTCATAGGCAATGTCGTTCTGAAGACGAGTGAGGGGCTTGCAGATGTTATTATAAAGATGCTCAGGAGGGAGATCTCTGAGGTAACCACAGGAAGGATAGGTTACCTTCTTCTCAAACCTGCCCTCAGAAACTTCAAGAAAAAAACAGATTATGCCGAGTATGGAGGGGCTCCTCTTCTTGGTATTAATGGCACATGTATAATCAGTCATGGAAGATCTTCGTCTAAGGCGATAAAGAATGCAATTAAGGTGGCAGGAGAATTTGCAAAGAAGAAGGTATATGAGGTTATCGCAGGGGATGTAACAAACTTTATAGCAGGAGGGGAGGGTGCTAAGAGCTAAGATTATATCGACAGGGTCTTATGCTCCTGAGAAGGTTCTCACCAATTTTGACCTCGAAAAGATGGTTGATACCTCTGATGAGTGGATTACGGAGAGAACAGGTATCAAGGAGAGGAGGATAGCTGATAAGGATCAGGCAGCCTCTGACCTTGCTTATGAGGCATCAAAGAAGGCATTAAAGGCAGCAGGTTTGAAGGCAAAGGATATAAACCTGATAATCGTTGCAACTGTTACAGGGGACATGCCGCTGCCTTCAACGGCCTGCATATTACAGAATAGACTCGATGCCAAAAAGGCTGCTGCTTTCGATATCAACGCAGCATGCTCGGGCTTTATTTATGCCTTATCTGTGGCGGACTCATTTATAAGAAACAGGACTTTCAAGAGGATATTAGTGGTTGGAACAGAGATACTTTCTAAGTTTACGGACTGGGAGGACAGGACAACCTGTGTGCTTTTTGGAGATGGTGCTGGTGCCGCAATACTGGAGGCTACTGAGGAAGACAGAGGGATTATATCAACAAGGATACATTCTGATGGTAGTCTCTGGGACCTTCTGCATACACCAGGAGGTGGTTCAAGGGCTCCTGTATCAAAGGAGACAATAAAGAATAGGATGCATTATATAAAGATGAAGGGCAATGAGACCTTTAAGGTAGCGGTCAGAACCCTCGAAAACCTTGTTGTTGAGACCCTCAAAGAAAGTAACATCAAACCCTCACAGCTATCACTTCTGATACCCCATCAGGCCAACCTCAGGATAATCATGGCAACGGCAAAGAGGCTTGACCTCCCGATGGAGAAGGTTCTTATTAATCTCGATAGGTATGGTAATACCTCTGCTGCATCAATCCCGATCGCCCTTGATGAGGCTGTAAGGACTGGCAGGGTAAGGGAAGGAGATTATATTCTATTAGAGGCCTTTGGAGGAGGTCTTACCTGGGCATCAGCACTTATTAAGTGGTAATTTAAAGGTTAAGGGTCAAGGTTTAAAAATTGAGGGAATCCTTGACCCTATGACCCTTAAACCCTAACGTTGCAAAAATTAGCCTATTATTTGGTTTAATAGGTCAGAGGTGATAGGTCATAGCTCATCGTTTATCGTTTATAGCCATGAGCCA
>JBKBUB010000188.1:2978-3295 GCA_046290925.1 Thermodesulfovibrionales bacterium
ACCCATAACCTATAACTTATGACTTATTGACCCCTTACCCATCACCTATCACCTAAAATATCAAATCGCATTATAAAAGTTTTTGAGGCATGCCAGCCTCCAAATTTATGCAACTGGTGGGTTCATAAATGCCCATTGCAGAGGTTCTGTAAGGAAAAGGGGATAGAATTCACGAGGTCAAGACCTTACAGGAAGGGGTCCCCAAAAAATCCTTGATTTTTTGGGGTACTGGTAATGACTCACCCTATGTAGAGAGCAAGAACTGGTCGATGGTAAGGGCCTATACAGGAGGAGGAGGGGTCTCCCAAAAATTGATA
>JBKBUB010000189.1:0-3245 GCA_046290925.1 Thermodesulfovibrionales bacterium
GAAGGAACTATCCTAACTTTACAGTGCCAGCTATAAATATAAGGGGCCTTACCTATGATGTAGCGAGGGCAATCTTCAGGAAGGCTATCGAGATGGATGTTGGAGCCTTTATCTTTGAGATAGCTCGATCAGAGATTGGATACACAAAGCAGAGACCCCTTGAATATGCAACCGTTGTGCTTGCTGCCGCAATAAGGGAAGGATTTTCTGGCCCTGTCTTCGTTCAGGGTGACCATTTTCAACTCGTCAGGAAAAACTTTCTCGCTGACCCTGATGCTGAGACAGGTTATGTTAAAGGACTGATAAAAGAGGCGATCGATGCAGAATTTTACAATATTGACATAGACTCCTCTACCCTTGTTGACCTTGATAAGCCTACTATTAAGGAACAACAGAGGCCTAACTATGAAAAGACAGCAGAGCTTGCAGAATATGTCAGAAGCCTTCAGCCAGAAGGCATCGATGTTTCTATAGGTGGTGAAATCGGAGAGATAGGCGGTAAGAACAGCACACCTGATGAATTGAGGGCCTATCTCGATGGATTCAAAGAGACCTATAAGGGAAGAAAGGGTCTTAGCAAGCTAAGTGTCCAGACCGGCACATCTCATGGAGGGGTTGTCCTTCCAGATGGAAGCCTTGCTAAGGTGAAGATAGATTTTGAGACACTCCGGATACTCTCAGACCTTGCAAGAAAGGAATACGGTCTATCAGGTTGCGTCCAACATGGTGCCTCCACACTACCTGAAGAGGCCTTTAATATGTTCCCTGAAACAGGAACATCGGAAGTACACCTCGCTACAGGTTTCCAGAATATAATTTACGATAGCAAGCATTTACCAGGGGAATTCAGGAAAGAGGTATATGATTTCATAAAGACGGAGTATGCAAAGGAGTGGAAGGAAGGTCAGACAGAGGAACAGTTTATCTATAGCACGAGGAAAAAGGGTTTTGGGCCGATAAAGAAAAAATGGTGGGACCTTCCCCCTGAGGTTAAGGAGCCTATAATGAAGGAACTTGAGGAGAGATTCGCCCTTCTTTTTAATAGATTGAGGGTTGAAAGGACAACAGATATAGTGAGAAAGACCGTTAGACCTGTAATCGTTAAGAAGGATATATCAAAAGGTGTGGCAGTATAGTTATGAAACTCAAACACCTTTTAACCTGTCTGAATAACCTCGGGAGATTATTCATATGAAAGAGGTCCTTGCCATAGTTGTCGGTGGAGGCCCTGCACCGGGTATTAATGGTGCTATTAGCGCTGCCACAATTGAGGCAATAAATAATGGCCTCAGTGTAATAGGTGTTAAGGGTGGGTTTAAGAGCCTCTTTGAGGGGAAAAAGAATAACATTGTCCCCCTTACTATTGAGGATGTATCGAGGATTCATACACAGGGGGGCTCTATACTCGGTTCCTCCCGAGAATATCCTGATAAGGTAAAAGAGAGATTCAAGGTACTTATGAGAACCTTTAAGACATTTAAGGTTCGTTATCTCATAACTATAGGTGGTGATGGAACATCTTTCATGGCCCGATGGATAGAAAGAGAGGCAAAAGGGTCTATTTCAGTCGTCCATGTCCCCAAGACGATTGACAATGACCTTCCCCTGCCAGGTGGCATGCCTACCTTTGGGTACGAGACGGCAAGGCACTATGGAGTGGAGATTATAAAAAACCTTATGGAAGATGCAAAGACCATGGGAAGGTGGTACTTTATCACCACAATGGGAAGAAATGTAGGCCACCTTGCCCTCGGCATTGGAAAGGCCTCAGGAGCTACGATAACCCTAATACCTGAAGAATTTCAGGAGGACAGGATAAGTATAAAGAAGATTGCTGATTTGCTCGAGGGTTCTATAATAAAAAGGCTTTCAATGGGAAAAGGACATGGTGTGGCAATAATTGCAGAGGGTATCGCAGATAAACTCGATTTCCATGAACTATCGAAATATGAGCACCTTGAAAGGGATGAGACTGGGAGGGTGAGGCTTTCCCAGATACAGCTTGGTAGGATTGCAAAGGAATTCGTCAGAAAAAGCCTTAAGGAAAGGAATATAGAGATTACTATCGTTGATAAGAATATTGGCTATGAATTAAGGGCAGCAGACCCTATCCCCTTTGATATTGAATATACAAAAAATTTGGGTTATGGTGCCGTGAAGTTTCTTCTACGTGGCGGTAGCGGGGCAATGATAACTATCTATGAGGGAAGGCTTAACTCTGTCCCCTTTGCCGACATGTTCGATCCTGGTACAGGCAGGACAAAGATAAGAACAGTAGATATTACTTCCGAGCCCTATGAGGTTGGCAGGAAATACATGATAAGACTCGAGAAAGAAGACTTTAATCCCTCAAACCTTAGAAGACTTGCCAGGGTAGCAAATATGACACCCTCAGAATTCAGGGAGAGATTCAGTTATCTCTTTAATGTAAGGAACTGTAAATAGTTATGGCTAAACTCTTCATAGGATGCAGCGGATTTCTTTATGAACACTGGAAGGATATATTTTATCCCAGAGAACTTCCTCAAAAAAGGTGGTTTGAGTATTATTGCAGTAAATTCCGCACCGTTGAATTGAATGTTACATTTTACAGAGTCCCTGATAAAGAGACCTTCCACAAATGGTATGGAGAGACACCTGCAAACTTCAAGATTTCGCTTAAAGGGAGCAGGTTTATCACACATGTTAAAAAATTGAGGGCCTCGGCAGAGCCCATTGATGTCTTTTTATCCAGGGCCTTATCCTTGAAGGAAAAGCTCGGTGTTATTCTCTGGCAACTACCACCAGGTCTCAAGGCTGATTCGGGGAGACTCTCGGAATTCCTCGAAAATCTCAGACCCTACAATGTTAGGAGCACCTTTGAGTTCAGGGATGAATCATGGATAAATAAGAGTGTTATCTCACTCCTCGAAAGGGAAAACGCTGCCCTGTGCATGGCTGACTGGCCTGAGTTTCTGAACGACCTTCCTGTTACAGCAGACTTTGTATATATAAGGAGACATGGAGAGGGAGGCAGTTATGCAACCTGCTACAGCCCAAAGCAATTAAAGGCCGATGCAACGAGGATAAGAAAATATCTGAAAGAAAAAAAGGATGTTTACATCTATTTCAATAACGACGCCTTTGGGTATGCCCCCCAAAATGCCCTCGAATTGATGGAATTGCTGAAAAAGCAGCTTTAAAAAAACCTTAAGACACTCATAAACAGATTTACTAAGGGGATAACGAAATAGTTAGCTATCCCT
>JBKBUB010000018.1:0-12086 GCA_046290925.1 Thermodesulfovibrionales bacterium
TTTTCTTTAAAAAAAGTAGATTGAAGGAAACACAAGAGCAAATCAACTCAGGAGAAAAACAATGAGAATCATAAAGATCTTTGATACTACTTTAAGGGATGGAGAGCAGTCTCCAGGGGCATCAATGAATGTAGATGAAAAACTCCAGGTAGCAAGGCAGCTTGTTAGGCTTGGCGTAGACATCATTGAGGCAGGTTTTCCTATTGCCTCTCCAGGTGATTTTGAGGCTGTAAACAGGATCGCTACCGATGTGAAGGGAGCAACTATCGCAGGCTTAGCGAGGGCAAGGGATGAGGATATAGAAAGGGCAGCAGAGGCACTGAGACCTGCTGAATCCGGAAGGATTCACACCTTTATCGCCACCTCAGACATTCATCTTCAGTATAAATTGAAGATGTCGAGGGAGGCAGTGCTCGAGGCAGCGGTCAGGGCAGTAAAAAAGGCGAGACAATACACAGATGATGTGGAATTTTCTGCCGAGGATGCAACACGGTCAGATTGGGATTTTCTTTGCCGAGTCACAGAGGAGGTGATTAAGGCGGGTGCAAAAACGGTAAATATACCGGATACAGTGGGTTACACCGTTCCTCAGGAGTTCGGCGAGCTAATCGAGTACCTCATGAATAAGGTATCTAATATAGATAGGGCTGTTATTTCTGTCCATTGCCATAACGACCTCGGTCTTGCAGTTGCGAATTCTCTAACCGCAATACTTAAAGGGGCAGGCCAGGTCGAATGCACTGTCAACGGGATAGGCGAGAGGGCAGGTAATGCCTCAATGGAAGAGATAGTCATGGCCTTAAAGACAAGGCCAAAGTTCTTTGAGGCAGACACTAAGATAGTAACTCAGGAGATATACAAAACAAGCCGCCTCGTCTCAAAGATAACAGGGATGGTTGTCCAACCCAATAAGGCAATCGTAGGAGCCAATGCCTTTGCCCATGAGGCAGGGATACACCAGGATGGATTCCTCAAGGAGCGATCGACCTATGAGATAATGAGGCCCGAGGATGTGGGGATACCCCAATCAAAGCTCGTTCTGGGAAAGCATTCAGGAAGACATGCCTTCAAGGCAAGATTACAGGAACTGGGTTATGACCTTTCAGAGGAGGAATTGAATCGAGCCTTTGAGAAATTCAAGCGTCTTGCTGACCAGAAGAAATATATCTTTGATGAGGATATAGAGACCCTCGTATCAGAGGAGGTATCAAAGATACCCGAGGTCTACAGCCTCGTTGACCTTTCTGTAACGAGCGGTATAAACATAAAACCCACGGCTGCCTTGAAGTTGAAGATAAACGATAGGGTCGTTGAAAAGATGGAACATGGTGATGGGCCTGTAGATGCTGTTTATAAGGCAATATCAGCCGTAACAGGAACAAAGAGCAGCCTTCTGAAGTTCGAGGTCAAGAGTATAACAGGTGGAACCGATGCCCTTGGTGAGGTCACTGTATCACTGGAGGAAGATGGAAGAACCGTAAGAGGACATGGCGCTGACACAGATATTATACTTGCCGCTGCAAAGGCCTACATAAATGCCCTTAACAAACTCGCAATCTTAGGAAGAAAAAAGGCGGTAATTCCTGGCAACGCATTCAAGTTGTGATTCAAATTTCGCCTTGAAAACTTTACCTTCCTCTGAATCAGGTGACCAGACATCCCATATATCGCCAGGAGTTGGCTCAGGCATAACATATAACCCAACGACCCCTGCATTCTGTTCCTTAGCGAATAAAATCCCTTTCCTGATGGCATTCTCAGAAAGGTTAGACCCGTCAGTTGGTAAGAGTATATTCTTAAACATTTTTACCCCTATTTCTGGATTGTATAGATAAAGGTTCCTGCCTCTTCCTTCATCTCAATGAGTTTATAACCGCTCCTTTCACAAAGGGCAGGGATGCTGTGCTTTGTGCTGCTATCATTGGCAAGAACTTGAAGCACCTGCCCCTTCTCCATTGTCTTTAAGGTATTCATAGTCATGACCATGGGTCTCGGACATACGAGACCCTTTACATCAAGTGTTTTATCTATCTTTATCTCCATTAGAACCTCCTATTCTTCCATGTATTTTTTGAAAGTCCTCCCAGCAAACCATGTCATGATCAATGCCCAGAGGATAACGATAGAAAGGGTAAATACTACGGCAATAGGATAACTGCCAAATATCTGCGGTAGATATACATCTGTTATGTTCTTCGAGCCATAGGGTGCAAAGATAGCCTTGAACCATTTCTCCTCCCTCATCGGGAAAAGCCAGGAAGATATACAGATAAGGGTTATGAGACCAACCCATATCTTGACCTGTCCTTCTGCTGTCCTCCAAAGGCTATCACTAACACAGGCACCATTAAGGGCCATACCGAGACCAAAGAGGATAGAGCCGATCAATATACCGATACCGGCAGGGCTTACAGCGAATATCTCTGCATAGGAAATATCAGGGATAGCTATAGCAAGTAACTTAAATGGGAGAAACCCTATGACGAGCAGGCCGTATAAGAGTGCCATGGCCCTTGACATGTCACTGAAGCCTGTCAGGAAAGGTTCCCTATAGGCATAGGCAAAACACATCCCTCCCCTCTGCATCGCAAAGCCTGTTAAGGTTGCTGCAAGGAAAGACAGTGAAAGAGCAGGGAACCCGAGGCTACCGAACCTATAAAGTACCGCAAACATAACGAGTATAAGCAATAATCCTACAACAGGCTGAAACCTTATGCCTGCCGGTTCACCACCGTCTGTATTGGATGGAACTCTCGGCCATATAACCTTTGTCCTCTCAAAATAAGAGAGGGGCTTATAAGGAACTCCATCTGCTGTTGCACAGGCAAGAGAGGCCATTCGTCGTTTTTCGAGATATACTATGACCTTTGCACCAAAGAATGAACCTATTGTCATCCCTATAACCATGATAATAGCCTGAACACCCATGGCACCCAAGTTTGTTGTACTAACAATGGGACACCCGAACTGAAAGACAGCACCAACACCCATTAGGACGCCGCCAACAAGGGCAAGACCATATTCAAGTTTATCAAGGGGAACCTTCAGGGCAAATTCCTTTGCAAGGAGTGCTGCTATGAGCCCTCCGAAGAGTATGCCGAGCATCGTGCCTGCTGTTGGTTCGAGGAGCGGATTAGGATATTGAACAAAATAGCTTATAGTCTGTCCATCAGGCCAGGTGTAACCATTGAAGGGGTAATGGGGAAGACCTATCTTTCCGAGGCCGCTATTTATTATACCGCCCAGTTCCTTTAATCCGAGGAATGTGCCGAGGGGTTTTGCTTGGTCATAGGGGTTTTCACCTGAAACTGTCCTCGCCAGTGACCATGTGGCAACCCCATACGCTATCATCCCTGAGAGGGCCATGAATATGGCTGCAATCCATAAAGGCCACTTCTCCTTAAAGAATTTTCTGTACCATGTATCCCACCAGCCCTTTATACCAAAATCGAGGTCACTCATTTCTTTCCTCCTTGACTTTATTAACAGCCACCCACACCAGGGGGTAGCAACATGAAGGGTATATTACCCTGTCCCAGAACCTTTCCTGTAGCAGGATCCTTCGCCGTTATAGTAAGCTCAAACTTTCCGAGGGGTTTCCCTGGCGGCACAGAAAAAAGGACAGAGGATGCGGCCATTCCATTCTTCACATTTACCTCATCTTCCATTATATCTATGCCGAGGTCTGAGAATTTCTTTGGTATCTCGAACCTGACCTTTTTCACATTTCCTGTTATAGTGAACTCAAAGGGTAGTGTCACAGCCCTTCCAAGGGCTATCTGTGCCCTCGTAATACCAGGCCTTCTTGCCCTCCATTTAAAATTAGTCGCCTCCTCAGCATAAGCAACTGAGACATAAGCAAGTTCCCTTTTTTGTAACCCCCTTTCTGTCATAGGGATTATCAGAAGAGAAAGGATCATAATTGATAGGATTATCTTTAAATCTTTCATCTTGCCTCTTACCTCCTTTTTTATTTTGATTCTTCCATTTTCATCTGCTGCGCCTGTTTTGCCAGTTCCATGAGTGGTTTATCCAGCGGTGGTAGCATAAAACCGAGAGCCAGAAAGGCAATTATTACCGCCACCCACAGCCATGGAAGGGTTAGACCGCCTCTTACCTCCCCCATCGTTACCTCCTTTCTTGTTTTGTCTTCAGGCCTTCATTTGACCTCAGTTGATCACTGTTCACCATGATATAACCTTATCGTAATTAAAGATATCATCCACAAGTTCATCATAGGATATACCTTTTTCAAGCCTTAATACCTTCACCTCATTCTCTCTCTTCTGCACCTCGATTAATCTCTTGACAGTATCATCAGGATCTCCCTTAAGGATGTATAGAACCTTCATTCGTACCTCCTAATAGGCAATAATATTGTCTGCTCTGAGTAATCTCCCTGCCATCTCCTCGATCGTTATATCCTCAAACCCTGACTCTTCAAATATAGAAAATACAGGGATACTTAACTCCCTTACACCTTCAAGTTGTAATGTCATCTCGTCTTCATCTCTTAAGGGTTTTACAAGATATATCTCCACCTCGTCCTCAAGTATAGTGAGCCCTATACTCATCCTGAGCGCCTCAGATTGCCTATCCCTGACAATAACAGCTATCCTTTTAGCCATCTCCACCTCCTAAAGTACAATGATCCTATCGGCATCGTGGTTCATAACGGCATTGTTATACTGACTGCCACAGACTATGTCATCAGGTACGCCCTCTTTAGATACATTAAGAACATGGGTGCTGTGGTCGCAAAAGCTCATCGAAACCTTTTCTATTCTTGATAGATCGAGAAAGTCATCATTTTCAAGGAGCCTAACCCCTTCATCCATGGCAAAGATCATGACCTCGTGACCCTTCTTTGTTGCAGAGTTGACTATGCCGATGATATGGTCGAGATTTCTGTTGGTATTAACAAGTATGCCAAGTTTCATTCTGACCTCCTATTTGATTCTCTAATAACCTTTTATAACACCTATCACAGAATCTTTTGTCTTTTCTGTCTGTATCTATAAGACCAAAGGAGAGAGACATAACGCAGTCCCTGTTTTTACAATGCCTGAGACCATTGAGGTGACCTATCTCATGTATAGCTGTCTTTGCAGCCCTTTCTATGATCTTTTCTATTGTTGCCTTCCCCCTCAGTCTTGCAAGGGAGACAACAGAGATACCCTTTAACAGATCAGTAAATCCAAAGACATAGTCAAAGCCTGCATAGTATATATCGAGTTCGGTAAAAAAGAGATAAGGGGAATCACTAAACAAAGGGGAGATGTTACTGATTAAGTCCTCAACAGGATATCTTCTTTCAGGGCAGTAGGAATTCGACATCTCCTCGGTTATCAGAAGGGGCGAAGGAGCCCCTTCTGATAAGGTCTCATCAATCTCCTTAACGATCCTTTCAGCTAACACCCTATCAATCCCCTTTGTAATTGTGACCTTTACTCTCTTTAACATCAGTCCTTCTTTTCCTTACCCTTTTTTAATTCTTCTATCTCCTTTTTCAATTTGTCAATATCAGCCTTCATCTTAACAAGTCCCTCGAGATTTATCCATTGCTCATTTGCAACAGGATAGGGAGGATAAACACTGTTTCCATATACAATCCATGAGTCATCATAGTTTGCAACATCCTTAAAACCCATCAATCTCAACTGCAAATACGTAAGTGTAGAGCGAGAGCCTGTCTGGCAGTAGCCTATAGTCCTCTTGTTTTTGTCCAGATTACCAAAGAACTTATTCAGAAATTTCTCGGGTAATATCTTCCCTGTTCTTTTATCATAGGTCAATTCATGAGAAACATTTATCGTCGTATTAGGTATGTGTCCGCCTCTAAGTGAACGAGACTCCTTTCCTGAGTATTCTTTTTCTGTCCTCGAATCTATTAACTGAATACCCTTTATCTCCCCCTTTGCTATCTTAAGTATCTCATCAGTCGTTGCTATCCGTGATGGAACAACCTTCGCTGTGAATGTGGCAGGTTGAAGTTTGGCAGGTTCTGCTGTTACAGGCTTTCCAGCAGCCTTCCATTCCGTCATCCCTCCGTCGAGGAAATGCACCTTATCGTGGCCGAGATACTCAAGTATCCAGAAGCCCACCGCTGCATGAACAATCTTGTTTGCGTCACCGTATACAACAACATGTTTGTCATTGCTTATACCAGCACTACCAAGTATCTTTTCGAGTTGATCAGGCTTTAGTGCCCTCTCTGTACCATCCCTCAGTGCCTCTCTACAAGAACTCCCAAGAAATATCGCCCCCTGAATGTGTTCCTTTTCATAGTCCTTCTTGTCGCGGCAATCAAGGATAACCCAATCCGTCTTCCCAATTACCTTTTCCACATCGTCAGGGGACATCAGAAGACCAGGATTTTCCCATGCAATAGCATAGCCGCAAAGGGCTATGATGAGACCAAAAACCAGGGACAGGATAATACTCTGCTTCTTCATAGCTCGTTACCTCCAGTCTTTATTTTTGATACTCCAATTACAAGCAAATTAGATACCAGTTAGGAGATAACGATTTTCAAGGATTTTTTATTTTTTGGAATAATTTTTCCTGTCTTATCTGGAACAGTTCAGATTTATGTTGTTCCAAAAGGGACAGTTTGTTATAATAATAAAAATGTCATGGCTTGTATATCACAATCTTGAAGAAATCCTGATAGCGACCCTTAGTCTTATCGTCTCACTCAGGGCTTATCTTTTTGGCAAGTCAAACAAACAGGACAGCGAGAATAGGGCAAGGCTTTTTATATACTCTGCTGGTTTTTTCATACTTTCACTAAGTAGCACAATCCATGCCCTTATTCACATATTACATCTGGATGAAAACATGCTCTTTCAGACCCTGATAGGATATTCCCTCGGTTTATTCCTTATTATTCTTTCTATATCTACAAAGGAACCCGAGAGAAAGACCCTTTTGCCCTTCCTTTTATACATGCCTCTCACTATACTTTTACTTCCCGAGATTTATAAGAACCTTCCTGACTTTAAACTCTTCAGACCTCTAATCTGGATTATAGTGGCCTATCTTTCCGGTACCCTCTCCATCCTCCATATAGCCATGTATCAGAACTTCCCAATGAGGTCTTTACTCTATATGTCTTTAGCTTATGCCCTGATAGCCATATCAGGGGTCTTTCTTTTCTTTCCCAGTGCCATTGGTTCAACGCCATGGCTACATGGTCACCTTATGAGGCCTGTGGGATTCATGATAATATTTCTTTCCTTAAGGAAGAGGTTCTTCACATCTTTTAGGGGAAGCATTCTCTATAAGACCCTATCGGCCTTTTCCCTTCTTTGTGGCTTGCCTCTTATCTTCCTCGGCATAACCATCCTGTATCAGGAGATCAGCCCGATAGATGTAATCGGAAATCGCCTGCTTATATTTCTCATGCTCTTGATAACATTGGTCGTTGCCCTGATATTCGGGATAGGTGTAATCACAAAGCTCATAAATCCCATCGTGAGTCTTAAAAGGGAAGTAGATTATGTAACAGAAAAGGGGCTGAGCCACAGGGTACATATTTCTTCGTCACGGGACGAAATAGAGGAACTTGCTCTTTCCTTTAACAGGATGGTTTCAGACCTCGAAAGAAGTGTGGCAGAGCAATTAAGACTCAGCCGTCTTGCCGCTACAGGAGAACTTGCCGCCACACTTGCCCACGAAATAAGAAATCCATTGAATGCGATTCAGGGAGCAGCATCTTATATAAGAAAGAATTTCAGAGGTACACTCCTCATAGAATTTTTAAAGATAATTAATGATGAGGTCTCAAGAATAAACAAACTAACAACAAATTTGCTTAATTTTGCACGACCCATGTCCCCAAACCCAACCCTTTCGAATATTAATTCAGTCATTAACAGCACCATTGAGCTTATCAGGGCTGAATTTGAAGAAAAGGGTGTTAATCTTAAAACAGACCTTAATGAGACCTTGCCCGAGGTTATTATTGATACGAACCAGATAAAGCAAGTACTAATTAATCTGCTGATCAATGCCCTCGATGCAACAGATAGAGGCGGTTTTGTGCATATTATAACAGGCTCATCGGATGGTAAAATAATGGTCTGTGTCATTGACTCTGGTAAGGGTATTAAAGAGGAAGATATAAAGAACATATTTAATCCCTTTTTTACCACCAAGACATCAGGGACAGGTCTTGGCCTTGCAATTGCTGACAGGATTGCAAAGGAACACGGAGGGGAGATCACGGTAGAAAGCTGCGAAGAAAGGGGCAGCAGATTCTGTCTTTTTCTTCCTTTGAGGAGAAAATGAAAAAAAAGATACTGATAGTCGATGATGAAATAAACACACTAAGGGTACTTAAGACAGCCCTCGGAAAAAGTTACGAGATAACCACTGCCAGAAATGCTGAAGAAGCCTTATCCATCTTAGATTCAGGAGGGGTCAACCTTATTTTATCTGACTACAGGCTTCCTGATATGGACGGCATAGAACTCCTCAAAAGGGTCAGGGGTCGACTACCTGATATACCCTTTGTGATCATAACAGCCTACGGTACCATTGAGAGGGCTGTAGAGGCTATGAAAAAGGGGGCATATACATACCTTACAAAACCTGTCAATCTTGACATACTCTACTCAATCGTCAGGGAGGCCCTTTCAGGAGATGGTTCCCATGAAGAAATGAGAACAGGTGAAGAAAACTATCAATTATTGAACCTCCTCGGAAAATCAAAGGCCATGAGAGAGGTCTTCTCAACCATAAGACGAGTAAGCAAAACCGATGCGAGAGTCCTTATACTCGGTGAAACCGGCACCGGAAAAGAACTTGTTGCAAGGGCATTGCACTATTCCTCCCTCAGAGCCTGTAAACCCTTTATAACAATTGATTGCACAACCATTCCTAAGGACCTTTTGGAGAGCGAACTCTTTGGTTATGACAAGGGCGCCTTCACCTGTGCCTATGAGGATAAGGTGGGTCTTATAGAAATGGCAGACGGCGGCACTTTATTCTTTGATGAGGTTGGAGACCTCGAGTTTTCATTACAAAAAAAGCTCCTCAGATTTATTCAGGAAAAGGAATTCAGCAGGGTTGGAAGCAATAAAAAGGTAAGGGTAGATGTAAGGATAATAGCTGCAACAAATCGAGACTTAGAAGATGCAGTAAGGAGGGGAGACTTCAGGGCAGACCTCTTTTATAGACTCAATGTCATATCTATATACATACCGCCACTTAGAGAAAGAAAAGAGGATATACCGGTTCTTACCTTACACTTTCTTGACATCTTTAATAAGAAGTCTGGAAAAGACATAAAAGGTATAGATCCAGAGGTAATGAAGATACTCATTGATTATGACTGGCCAGGGAATGTGCGAGAACTTGAGAATGTAATTGAAAGGGCTGTAATACTCTGCAATTATGATTATATAACGAGGGATTGCCTCCCAAATAAACTCATGCAAACATCAACAGATAATCTCTATGGTGAAGATGGTGTCGGAGAATTGAATCTTCTCGCCATAGAAAAGAGATTGATCCTGTCAGCCCTTCAGAAAACATCATGGAATCAATCAATGGCATCGAGGCTCCTTGGCATCAGCAGAAAACAACTAAGGACAAAGATGAAGAATCTCGATATTCCCTTCTCACAGCCTGAGATTTAGCATCAGGATATTACCGGTTTCAGGTGCTAGTTTATTTGGATTCCATCACTTAAACATAGCCATACATGCTATAAATGCTATAATGCTTTATTTCTTTGCATTAACAATCATCTGCCCGCTTACGGATAAGGAAAGGGCGGCGGAACAGTTTTTGCGCTCCCTCTTATTCAGCTGAAAATAATAACCTAATTAAAGGTTTTCAATAACCTTAAATTCAGTTGAGCAGCAGAACATCGTTGAATTGGTTGAGTCGACGCATTGTCGTGCAACGCACAGGCTGGTCGGTAAGTGGCTATTCAACCACTCACCCATTCACCTATTAAAAGTACCAACGACTGTGGTAAATTATTACATGAGATATGGGATAAACTTTCTATTGATCCTTGTCCGTTTAGGTTGTTCTTAACCACCTCCTGATATACAGATAAGTGATATTGTAGCCCTTCCCTCTCCCATTCTAAAGGGTGTAGTTTCTGTATTTATGAGAATAAGCAACAGCGGTGGAAAGGATTATCTGACTGGTGCAAGGACAGATATTAACGGTTCCATAGTCGAACTGCATGATGTAAAAAATGGCAGGATGGTTAAGGTCAATAGTATAAAGATACCATCAGAAGGAAAGGTCGAGATGATACCAGGGGGGATACACATTATGATATTCAACCTACCTGATAATATTATAAAGGGCAATGAGATAAATCTTTACCTGAGATTTGACAAAACATGAGAGAGAAAGGTAAAATTAAAGCTCTTAAAAAAATAGCCAAAGGAGGAGAAAAATGAAGAATCTATTAATTGTGATATTTTCAATCGTTTCCGTAGTTGTTTCATCTTCGATTGCCCTTTCAGAGGGACACAGACATAATCATGATTGCAGAAAGGATTGTAAATGCATGGCTATGAACCATTCACAACAGGGCTCACATATGGGGCAGACCCTGTCCTCACAGGAGGATATAAAGGCCATTCCATCCTGCAAATACTGTGGTATGGACAGAGAAAAATTCTCTTACTCCAGAATGCTTATTGAATACGAGGATGGTTCATCTACAGGCACATGCAGTCTCCACTGTACAGCCATTGAACTGTCCATAAACCTTGATAAGTCCATTAAGTCAATCATGGTAGGAGATTACAATACAAAAAGGTTGATCGATGCTGAAAAGGCTGTCTGGGTGATAGGCGGTAGCAAGATGGGGGTAATGACAAAGAGGGCAAAGTGGGCCTTCGAGAAAAAGGAGGATGCCGAGGCCTTTATAAAAGAAAATGGTGGAAAGATTGCAACCTTCGAGGAAGCGCTCAAGGCTGCCTATGAGGATATGTATGAAGATACAAAGATGATAAGGGAAAAGAGAAAGATGATGAAGCAGAAGATGGAACACAGGCACGAACATAAACATTGAAAATATAACTCCTCCTGTATCATGTATCAGGTATCTTATATCAGGCGATTAATTCACGGCATACTTCTCTGCTCTATTGCCCTATTTCTATACTGCTCTACACTTCTGGCACTCGCCTCTGCCCAGGAGATAAAACCACTCACCCCTTCTAAGAAAGACAAATGCCCTGTCTGCGGTATGTTTGTTTACAAATATCCCGACTGGACAGCCCAGATAATATTTAAAGATGGTACAGCCGTGTTCTTTGACGGTGTCAAGGATATGGTAAAATATTACCTGAATATGAATAAATATACGCCTTCGAGGAAGGTCACTGATATAACAGCCTTCTTTGTGAATGATTACTATGGTCTGAAACCTATTGACGCAAAAAAGGCCTTTTATGTTATAGGAAGTGATGTCTATGGCCCAATGGGAAAGGAGCTTATACCCTTTGCAAAAGAGGCAGAGGCAAGGGAATTCATGAAAGACCACAAAGGAGTCAAGATATTGACCTTTCAGGGAATAACCTCAGAAATACTGAAATCGCTTGAAGAATGAGAAGGTCATCTGTTTTTTTTATTCAGACAGCGATTAGTTTCATTATCCTCTGTCTCATCCTTATACACTCCCATATGAGCATTAAAGATAGAGAAAATGAAATCTCTTTAAAGAAGGAGATGGTAAAGGCCCTCGGGATTACAGACCTCTGTCTCTTCACTGAGGCAAGGTATACGAGGCATCCCTCAATGGCTGATCTGAACACCCCCTTTCAGGACTATCCCCTATCGCTCGAACACTTTCCATCAGGGTCATTAATTGGACCGCCAGGGCATGTTAAAAAGCTGAACTTTCAAAGCTCAACAGTTCAGGGTAAAAGCCTGAGTATACCCAAACGTTGCAAAAATTAGCCTGATATTGGTTTAATAGGTAAATAGGCTGAAGGCTGAAGAGAATAGGCTGAAGGCTGAAGTGAATAGGCTGCGAGCCTATCGCCTAACGCCTTAAGCCTAAAGCCTTAAGCCTATCGCCTAAAGCCTTAAGCCTAATTTATGCAACT
>JBKBUB010000190.1:0-3232 GCA_046290925.1 Thermodesulfovibrionales bacterium
CTACAGAAGGCTATCAACACATGAACTTTGGGAAAAGGTCAGGAATGCCGAGGCCATCCTGAAAGAATGTACCCTCTGTCCGAGAAACTGCAGGGTGGACAGGACAGCAGGCGAAAAGGGAGTTTGTAAGACAGGCGACAGACCCTTTGTATCAAGCTGGGGGCCTCACTTTGGTGAAGAAAGACCTCTCGTTGGCAGGTTCGGTTCAGGAACGATATTTTTTAGTTACTGTAACCTTAAGTGCATATTCTGCCAGAACTGGACTATAAGTCATCTCGGAGAAGGTGAAGAGGTATCCCATGAAAGGCTCGCAGAGATAATGTTAGAGGTTCAGGATATGGGGTGCCACAATATTAATCTCGTTACACCAACGCATCAGATGCCTATGATACTACACTCCCTGGCCATAGCCTCTGAAAAGGGATTAAATATCCCTATTGTTTATAACTGCGGTGGCTACGAATCCTTGGAGGCTATAAGGATACTCGATAGTGTTATAGACATATATATGCCAGATTTCAAATACTCAGACCCTGAGATGGCCATGAAATATTCAAAGGCAAAGGATTATCCCCAGGTAGCAAAAGCTTCAATAAAGGAGATGCACAGGCAGGTTGGAGATTTAATAATTGATGAGAGGGGTATAGCCCTCAGGGGGCTTCTTGTAAGACACCTCGTCCTTCCAGAAGGCATAGCAGGTACAGGTGAGGTTGTGAGATTCATAGCAGAGGAGATTTCCAGGGACACATATATAAATATCATGGATCAATACTACCCCTGTTATAAGGCCTTTGAATACCCACCACTCGACAGGCGGATAACAGCAAAGGAATATTCAGAGGCAATCAATATGGCCTTGAAGGCCGGTCTCAGGAGGATAGACGGGATAACGGTCTGAGGCTGAAGGAGACTTCAGCCTCCTTCAGCCTGAAGCCTATTATTTCGGTGGTATCTCTACAAAACTCCCGCCAAAATATGTATAAATAAGTTTGCCTTCGTCAATGAGATCCTTAAGCGCATCCTTTACCTCATCCCTCGAGATGCCAAGTTCTGCGGAGATGGTCTTTTGAATATCGCTAGATTTCAGCTTTTTCTTTCCTGTGGATTTTTCTACTAATTCATAGATCTTCTTTTTTACTTCTTCCTTCTCCATTTTGCACCCCTTTCATAAATTGCAGGGGCGTTCAATGCGCCCCTGCATTATTTTTACCACTTAAATGTTGCTGCTGTCCTGAAGGTCTCTCTTGCAATCACGAAGTCATCGATATGCTGATGGGTAAAGGGTAGCCCTGTAAGTTTAAAGAACTTCTCCCATCCAATCCTCTCTATCCACTCTCCTACCCTTTCATGTTTCTTTGCCCCGGCTACATAGGCATCCAATATCTTCCTTACCGCCGCAGTAACCTCAGGCCATCTGGGTGGGTTGTTTGGTATAAAGGGTACAACGAGTTTTGAGAACTTTGGGTTACTCCTCAGGTTGCCGACCTTGCCGCCTGCAACGATAGCAACACCGTCAAACTCGGGGTCATGGATCTCCATGGGAGGACATACGGTAAAACAGTTTCCGCAGTACATACATTTATCAGGATTTACTTTAACGCTCTTCTTGGCAGGATCAGGACTTATCGCACCTGTAGGGCAAGCAGCTATAGTTGATGGTATCTCACACATATTCTTGACCTTATCATGGTCAACTACAGGAATCTTTCTGTGAACTGCAACAATAGCTATGTCAGAGCAGTGAACAGCACCGCACATATTCGTGCAACAGGCAACAGCAAGCCTGACCTTATTGGGCGTTTCCTTTGTTGTGAAGTAATCGGCAAATTCATCCATAAGGACCTTAACAAGACCTGATGCATCGGTAGCAGCGGAATGGCAGTGAATCCAGCCCTGGGTATGGACGACATTACTTATCCTGCTACCTATACCACCGATCATGTATCCCTTATCCTTCAATTCCTTAACCAGGGGATCAACATTTTTCTCCTCGGAGACGAGGAACTCAACATTATTCCTTGTGGTAAACCTCAGATATCCTCCACAGTATTTTTCGGCAATATCAGCCATCTCCCTGATGGTATCGGTGCTCAGCAGTCTCGGAGAGGCAACCCTTACAGTCCAAATCTTATCACCGCTGTTTGCAACATGGACCATTACCCCTGCGCTGAGTTCTTCATGATATTTCCAATCCCCATAGTTTTTCTGAATTACAGGTGGTAAGAAATCCTTGTAATGGGGCGGGCCTATATCTGTTCTTCTCTGTGGTGCAGCCATATTTAAATCCTCCTTAAAATTTATTTTTTAAGTAACTGTGAGTTCGGAATAAGTTCTTCTTCCTTCCAGAAGAAGAAGGGGTCTCTCCTCGGTTCCTTGACCTGCTGTGGCATGGGGTCAAGGCCAATATACTCGAGGAATTCTCTCATTCCCTTTCTGATAATAAGCTCCCCAATCCTCTCTCTGTTCTTTCCGTGCTCATCCCAGAATTCCCACATCTTCCTGATCAGGTCCTTTAATTCGGTATACGGAGGCTCCATCTTCATGAAGGGAACTATAACCCAGGAAAGGGTTGCACCTATAACAAAGGGTGCCTTACTTCCGATGAGAATCGATGCTCCCTTCTCACCTGTTGGTTTCAGGGCCTTTGTCATCTTTGCTATACAGTGCATACATCTTACGCAGTCCTCATCGTTTATCTTCAGGGTCTTTCCATCATAGCTCATGCACTTGCTCGGACAGAGGTTTACTATCTCCTCCTGTATATTCATCCCTTTCTTCGCATAATTTGCCACCTCGTCCTGATTAATCTCAATCTTGCCCTTCCATGTACCGATAATAGAGCAGTCAGCACGGGCTATTGAGGCATTACAGTCAACTGCACATCCTACGGTTTTGAACTTAAATTTGTAAGGAAAGGCTGGCCTGTGAAGCTCATCCTGGAATTCCTGGGTCAGGCTATAGGTTATATCGAGGGTATCGATATTTGACCATTCGCACCTTGCTGGACCGACACAGCAACTCGGTGTCCTTAAAGCTGACCCTGAACCTCCAAGGTCCCAACCCCTCGATGAGAACTCTGCAAATATGTCCTCGAGATGCTCTGTGGTAGTTCCAAGTAGAATCATATCTCCTGTTGAACCATGCATGTTTGTCAATCCGCTTCCATACTTATCCCAGATGTCGCATATTTCTCTGAGGGCCTTCGATGTGTAAAATAGACCTGCAATAGAAT
>JBKBUB010000191.1:0-3228 GCA_046290925.1 Thermodesulfovibrionales bacterium
GCGTGTCAGGATTATTCATGACACCACTACCATGGTTGTTACAGATATTTAGTGTCATTATAGAATCTTCTTGTGTTACAAGATGCACAGGTTGAACCACCACAATGGAAGAAAGGATAAATAGGCACATCCCAAGCAATACTATAACCGAGACCAATCTCATGCTATAAATGATATTTAATCTCATTTCTTAATGTCAACTTAAAATCCTGATTTTAGGTTTCTCATCGATATTTTAGAAATACCCCTTTCACCATTCCATAGTAACAAGATTTATGCCAATAACTATGATAATAAATATTGCTGTTTTTCAAGGTTACTAACCAAAAAGCGAGACCTTTATGTCACAGAATCGAGGCATTTACGTCCCGTTGCAAGGATGCAACTTCAATCTTTGTAATCCTTTTCTTCTCCTTTAAGAAAGTTAATTAGCTCATCCTTTGACACTCCTCTTTCCTTTGCAATCTCATTTATCATCTCATCGATCTCAGGGTCTGTCGATGTGATACCCTTCTTCCTTGCCTCTCTGAGGATAAGCCTCTCCTCGATCATCCTATTAAGAATACCTTCATCCACTCCTTCTGTATATGTATAACCCTCCCTCTTAAGATAAATCCTGTAATCTGAGAGGGTAATGAACTCATCATTAACAGTAGCAAGTACCCTGTCAACGGTTGATGCAGAGAGACAAATAGTAGTTGTTAGAATTATAATTATAAAAAAAGCTACAATAGCAGGTATCTTTCCCATCATTCCGGCTTTAATCTGTCAATCCTGTAATAGAGTAAGATATCTATAAAATCCTTTCGTCCCAGCGGGTTTTCACGCATTGCAAAGAGGTGGCCACCACAATTGCAATCTGAAAAGCCAAAGCCTGGGATTATCCAATCAGAGATTAATTTTATATCCTGAGCAATCAGGCATTCAAGGTCTTCTCTAACTCTTAAAGGAAATGCCGTAACATAATCTGCCCTCTCCCTTAAATAATCTATATGCCAGAAGGCCCTCTTCCTAAGCCTCCTGTGTCTGTCTATCCTCGATGATAGATTGTTTGCTGCTGAGCCTATGTAAATATAGTAACCCCTTTTAAAGAAAAGAACCCCAAGTTTGCCCACTTCTATCCACTCGTCTTCACCAAGATACAAAATCAATATATAACCTCCACTGTCATTCAGGTCTTTCTCGATAAGCCCCCATGGTATCTCTAATTCTCTAATGTCTCCCGAAAGAGAGAGGTTCTTCCTCCATCCAATGCCTATGGCCCTTATTAATATTTTTTCTCTTACATTAAAAAGTGTTCTTGCAAAGGACAGGTCAGTATGATAATCAGGCAGAAAGTATCTGACGCGAGGCGAATTCACAATAAAAAGCACACAGGCATCGAAATCGTCCCTGGACATCTCTAACAAGTGTCTCCTTCCCCTCTCAGTAATAGCATCAGGGAACATCGCTATATCCCTGCCAAAGAGCGTACAGGACTTTACCTCTAATAGAAGCCTTTTACCATTCTTCTCAAGCAAAAAATCAAATCTACTCCTGCCTGTACTGAATTCTCTTCTCTTTATCCTGTACCCCTCAAGACCCCTAATGAGGTCATTCTCGATTAAGAAGGCAGCAACATCATTTGCGTAGTGAGTATGAAGGAGGATAGGTAATCCCTCTCTCTCAACAGCAAGGACTGTAAAATCCATCTTTCTATCCTGATTATAATTCCTTAGAAGATAAAGTCTGTTGCCCTTCAGTAATAACTCGATGAGTCTTCCGGGATTGGGTAAATAAGCCCTTTTCTTTCTCCTATTAAGCAGGC
Organism: Thermodesulfovibrionales bacterium; assembly: GCA_046290925.1. Lineage (GTDB taxonomy): Bacteria > Nitrospirota > Thermodesulfovibrionia > Thermodesulfovibrionales > UBA9159 > JBBIPQ01. The sequence goes on from JBKBUB010000191.1 coordinate 1,808, forward strand.
ATTCAACAGTAAACCTATTCGGCCTGGAAAGAAATATCCCTTCTTCGAGGCCTGTAATACCCCTTAAAGGATCAAACATGGGGAGATGCCTCGACGGTCTCCTTAATCCTTCTTAACCACTCCTGAAGCCTTTTCATGAGATCGTCCTTAATCTCGGAAATCTTTCTCTCCCTTTCGTGATCAACAAACCTTACCCTGTCGAGATGCAATATATGCCTGAAGATAGAACGCCAGTCTTGCGCTACATCTTCCTCTTCCCTGAGCAGCCCCTCGGGTATTAAGAATTCCTCCTCATGGGTTAATAAGGTCCCCTCTGGCACAGGTCTCACAGAGAGGGTAAGACAAAGGCGTCCCCTTACATCACGGGTCTTAATAAACTCATTTTCTCTAAGATCAACCACCTCACTTTCATATTCGTTTATACCTGACTCGGTCTGAAAGGTTATCCTGAAGCGTGTCCCTTTCGTTACAGGCCCCTCTGTCAGTTTTCTAAAAGCCTTCAGTTCATAAGATGGGCTGAGTCTCAAGCGTGGTTCAACCGCCCTTAGAAAAGTAAAGACTACTTCGACAGGCCTTTTTATGATTATGGAATCCTTAATCCTTTCCATTATCCTCGTTCTTTTAGCTTTTTAAACCCCTTCAGATATTCTATAAAAACATTGTAAACTTGAGGAACTGTCCTCCTTCTGTGAGTAACTATATAAAATTTTCTCTTCATCTTCACATCCGATATCTTAATCTCAACGAGATCACCGTATCTCAGTTCGTCCTCGACAGCAACCTTCGAGATGATCGAAAAACCCATACCTGCCTTAACAGCCTCTTTAACAGCCTCTGTTGAACCAAGGATACCTGAGATACGAAACATATCTATATTTATTCGTTTTGTCTCGAATATCCTTTCCGTTTCTCTCCTTGTGCCCGAACCCTCCTCTCTGAGAACAATAGGCAATTCTGTAAGCGAACGAAGAGACCTTTCCATGTTCCTGGTAAGAGAGGGAGAGGCAACAGCTATCAAATCATCGTCGTGAAAGGGTATGTAATTTATCATTGAATTGATAAGTTTTGCACCAACAACGCCGACTATTAATTCATGCCTCGATACCCTTTCAACTATATCCTTAGAATCAGATATGATGGTCTTGAAATGAACTTTCGGGTGTTCCTTTATGAAACTGAACATTGCATAAGGTAGAATATAAGTTCCTGGTATAGTGCTTGCGCCAACGACTATCTCACCTGTGACCTGACTTTGAGATGCTGAGATTACATCCCTTAGATTATCGGCCTTCTCAATTATCTCAGTAGCCCTATCAAAGAGTATCTCAGCCTCCTTCGTGGGCATTATCGACCTGCCGAGCCTGTCGAAGAGCCTACAGCCAAGTTCCTCCTCAAGGGATCTGATATGATCACTCACGGTA
>JBKBUB010000192.1:0-3161 GCA_046290925.1 Thermodesulfovibrionales bacterium
CTCTGTCGCTTAAGGATGATAACTCCAGTCGGGCTACGCCCTCCTTCCGTTATCATCCTTCTCTACCAAGGGGATTCGGTATATAATCCTACACTTATTTCGAAGAGATTTTATTTTGAGGAAATACGGACCTACTCAGGACTGCTCAGGACTATAATTCTGATCATCTGCTCCGTTGTCTTTTGCTTGACAGAAGAATCAGGATTCTTAATAATATTGAGACATATAGACCTTGGAGGAGGAAATAAATGGAAAGGGTTTTGAGCGGTATGCAGGCAAGCGGAAGGCTCCATATCGGGAATCTCGTTGGAGCGCTTCAGAACTGGGTAAGATTACAGTCTCAATACGAGTGTTATTATTTCGTTGCCGACTGGCATGCCCTTACAACAGGCTATGCAAAGCCTGAATCTATAAAGGACTCTGTAGAGGATCTCCTCATAAATTTTATTGCAGCAGGACTTGACCCTGAGAAATGCACGATCTTCATTCAGTCCCATATCCTGGAACATGCTGAATTACACCTTCTACTTTCAATGATAACCCCCCTCGGTTGGTTAGAGAGGGTACCAACTTATAAAGAGAAACAGCAGGAATTGAGGGACAGGGACCTTTCGACCTATGGCTTCCTCGGCTATCCAGTTTTACAGTCAGCAGATATTCTTATTTACAGGGCAAGGTATGTTCCTGTGGGAATAGATCAATTCCCTCACCTCGAGATAACGAGAGAGATTGCAAGGAGATTTAATTATCTCTACGGAGAAGTATTTCCTGAGCCTGAGGGACTTCTGACAGAATTCCCCAAGGTACCTGGTACGGATGGCAGGAAGATGTCAAAGAGCTATGGAAATGCGATATATCTATCTGATCCCCCACAGGTTGTTGAAGAGAAATTGAGAACCATGATGACAGACCCGGCAAGAAAAAGAAGGACCGACCCTGGAGACCCCGAACTCTCACCGGTATTCCAATTACATAAAATCTTCTCATCAAGGGAGGAGATCGATGAGGTAGCCCATGGATGCAGAACAGCAGGCATAGGATGTATCGATTGCAAAAAGATATTAATAAAGAATGTCTTTAAAGTAATGGAACCGATATGGAAAAAGAGGGAGGAGTTACTGAACAACAGAATCCTGCTTAAGGAGATCACTAAAAAGGGTAATGAAAAGGCAAGAAGAGTTGCTCAAGAGACAATGGAGCTTGTAAGGGATGCGATAGGTGTCGGAACGTTTTGATTTAATGGACATCCACTGCATTCAGGTTTTGGTCTACAGAAGTCCTTTCCAACTCTTACAAAGAGGGCATGGAATTCGTTGAATAACGGTACATCCTCGTCAAGCTCCTGGTGAAACACTCTCTGATAATCATCATAGGAGGCATTGTAATCCATGATACCATGCCTCGAAAGCACCCTTCTCGTATAGGCATCTATAACAAATACGGGTTTATCGAGGGCATAGAGGAGGATAGAGTCTGCCGTCTCAGGGCCTATGCCATTAATTGAGAGCAATTTCTTTCTAAGGGATTCGGTATCCTCTTTCCCCATTCTCTTCATGCTTCCAGAGTAATCATTAACGAGAAACTCTATGAATGCCTTAAGCCTCTTTGCCTTTATGTTGAAGTATCCAGCGGGTCTTATTAAAGAGGCAAGCTTCTGAACTGACAATTCATATAATGCCTTTGCAGATAATACCTTTGCATCTTTAAGATTCTTTATAGCCTTTTCGACATTGCCCCAGTTTGTGTTCTGCGTAAGGATGGCACCAACCGCGATTTCGAAAGGGCTATCCCCAGGCCACCAGTGCTGAGGGCCGTAGAAGGAGAAGAGTTTATTGAAGATCTTTAGGAGGTTCTCAGCAGGCATTTAAAGATATTCCATCTGGATATAATTATACCAAAAATTAATTCTTTCAGTGATTCTCTGTCATTTTATACACAAAAACCAATATCTCTGCAACTGCCCTGTAAAGTTCAGGAGGGATCTCCTGGTAGAGGTCGAGGCTTGAGAGGACCTCAACGAGTCCAGGGTCGTCTTTAATAGGAATGTTATGCTGTCGTGCGATCTCGATTATCCTCTCTGCTATCCTGCCCGAGCCTTTTGCAACAACCTTTGGTGCTGAATCTTTTTCAGCATCATACCTCAGGGCAGCAGCCTTTTTTCGTTCTCTCTTCATAGTTATACTCTGTAATCTATACCCTCAATAATGTCAGGCCAGGGAGATTCAATATCAGAGGCAATGACATTTATCACCTTAAGATTCAGACCCTTCTTAAGGAATGAACTCTGCAACAATTCCTTGCTTTCCTCGAGGAGTTTTTTGAAGTCCGAGTTTTCTACAACAAAGGAGACGAAGAAGTTTTTATTATTTAAAAGTACTATAACAGAGAGTTTTCCGTATCTTTCTAATTTGAGATTGATCCTGCAGGTAAAGGTATTCCCTCCTGTCTTAAGCTCTCCCCTTCTAAACATGATATCTCCGTCCTTCAAATCTCTCCATATTAAAGGAAGGAAGGTGTAAAAGGAATCTGTAACCTTTGAAAGAACCTGAAAGGTCTCTATGTCCCTGACGATATTAGACACTGTTTTATTAATTAGTCCTTCCCCTTTCAATTTCAGTAGGTTTGCCTTAAGGTCTTCTTTTAACAATCCTGAAAGCCCTTCTTCGAGGCTTTCACCTTTCAAAACTCTTTTAAGCCTTGTCTCTAAGAGGACACCTGTATTCTCAAAAATGTTCCTTAAAGAAGGCTGAAGGTCTACAGACTTAAGGAGGTTTTCCACATTAACTCTTACATCTACACCTTCTCTATTAATTAAGCTGTTAAGGAGAGAGAGTTTCTCATTTATACTCCCTCTGGACCTTAAACTCCTCAAAAGAAGATCAGCAATCCCTCTCCTCATTTCCGGGGGTAGTAAAGAGGTGTCTTCAGGAAGGGCCTTTAAGATCTGCGCAAGCATGATCTCAAATTTACGGGCACTGCCTTTTAAGTCTCCCGATATCATCCCTTCAAGGTCTTGAAGGATAGACTGAATCTTTGTCTCTAAAAACCCTTGGGTCTTTTCCATGGATTCGCATCTTGCAACTTGAAGTCTTATCCTTCCATCGCTTAATGGATCCATTACCCTTAAGGTCAGCACCTGTCCAATCTCGAGAGGAACTTCT
>JBKBUB010000193.1:0-3075 GCA_046290925.1 Thermodesulfovibrionales bacterium
ATAATCAAGGCATTGAGAGGACGGTTTGGCAAGAAACTGATACATCAGCGCTGCACAATACATAAAGACAGGAACATACAGAGGCATCTTGCCAAGAGATACAGGAAGGAAGCGCATCGTAGGTTTAGGATAGCTCTTGAGCAAAACAGCTATGAGGATGCTCGGCAGATGATGATGGATATGGAGAAATGGCTGAGGGGCATAAATGAGTCTGCAGCAGACTCGCTATTAGAGGCAATACAAGAGATACTAACCCTACACAGATTGAAAGTGCCTGCCATATTGAGGAAGACATTGCAATCAACCAATCCTATAGAGAGCATGTTTTCTATGGTGAGGGATACGGAGGGCAATATCAAGAGGTATCGCAACAGCAGTATGAAACAGAGATGGCTTGCATCAGCATTACTGTATTCTGAAAAGGGATTCAAAAGGATTAAGGGTTATGCCTTAATTGCTGATGTTATCAGAAATATAGAGGCATTAGAGGAAATAGAGATTGAAAAAATAGCAGCATAAGGAGATAGAAATATGAAAGCCACTCAAATAATTTCAACTAAAAATTTGACAAGCTCAAAAAAAACCTTTTCAATCTTTCTTGGAGTCTTATTGGTCTTTTCAATAGGGGCTTGCAAGAAAAAGGAAGAAAAACCACTACCAACAACAGCCGCACCAGGTATGCAGCAACCAGGTATGCAACAACCAGGACTTCAGCCCACACCGCCGGGACATCCGGTAACAAAGACCGAGACAAAGGTGGTAGTGCCTGAAAATGTTAAAGGCAAATGGTCTGCTGTTAAGATATTACTGGAAGATAAGGCTGCAAAAAAGACACAGGAAATTACAGTAAAGCTTAACAGTGAATATAAGATTCCTAACACAGATCTTAAGCTTGTAGTTGGAGATTTCCTTCCTGACTTCAGGATGGATGCCGGGACTATAACGTCTGCATCAAATGAGTTAAACAACCCTGCTGTGGCTGTGAAGGTTTATGAAAGAGATAAAGAGGTATTTAAAGGATGGCTCTACATGAAATTCCCTACTATTCATCCCTTTGAGCATCCCAAGTATGGCCTTACCCTAAAGGAGGGGATTAAGAAGGGATAGGACTGGAAGCGCCCATAGCTCAGCTGGATAGAGCGTCGGACTACGAATCCGCAGGTCGGGGGTTCGAATCCTCCTGGGCGCGCCAGAATTATAATGGATATTGAGAGAGATGAATATTTTATGAGGCTGGCCATCAAAGAGGCTGGCCTCGCCTTTTCAGAAGGAGAGGTGCCTGTTGGTGCGGTCCTTGTTGGAAAGGATGGCAGGATTATCTCATTAGCTCATAATAAGAGAGAGTCTTTGAGTGATCCTACAGCTCATGCAGAGATTATAGTCCTAAGAGAAGGTGCTGAGGCTACTGGTAACTGGAGGCTAACTGATACCACCCTTTATGTAACAAAGGAGCCCTGTGTAATGTGCGCAGGGGCTATTGTAAATTCCAGAATAAAAAAGGTGGTTTATGGCTGTCTTGACCCAAAAGGTGGCGGTGCTGAGAGTCTATATAACATCCTTTCTGATAGAAGACTGAATCATCAAGTTGAGATTACTAAAGGTGTTCTCGAAAAAGAGTGTGCATCTCTTCTAAAGAGGTTTTTTGAAGAGCGTCGATAACTTTTTTGGAGAGGTGGCTGAGTGGTTGAAGGCGGCGGTCTCGAAAATCGCTGTGGGGGCAACTCCACCGAGGGTTCGAATCCCTCCCTCTCCGCCATTAAGATTTTCTTTTTTTAATAACTAATGAACATCGATGTGAACAAAGCAGAAGAATGGATATACGGTATCAATCCTGTGATTGAGGCTATCAGGTCAGGACGGGAGATAAGCAGAATTTATATAAGCAGGGGAAGAAAGGAAAAACTTAACTACATCTTGCAAGAAGCAAGTCGAAGACATATCGTTTTTAGGATCGAGGATAAAGAATTTTTTGAATCAAGGTTTCCCAAAGGTCACCAAGGAATAGCTGCCTTAACTAAAAAAAGAGGCTACTTTCCTATAGAGGATTTGCTGAATATCCCTTTGTTAAAGAATGAAGACGCCTTTTTTGTGATCCTTGATTGTATTGAAGACCCAAGAAATGTGGGAGCAATCATAAGAACCGCAGAGGCGGCAGGTGTCCACGGGATTGTTATGCAGGCCTATAGGTCTGCATCCCTGGGGCCTGAAGTTGTAAAGACGTCGGCAGGTGCATCAGAGTATATGCCGGTGTCAATCGTACCGAACATAAAACATGCCATCAAATCAATGAAGGATAAGGGTATTTTAATAATAGGAGCGGAGGCGGGAAATAATATTGCCCCCTGGGAAGCGGATCTAACCGGTTCTGTCGGGGTTGTGATAGGCTCAGAGGGGAAGGGGTTGAGAAGGACCGTGAAAGATGATTGTGATATAATATTAAGTATCCCAATGAAAGGAAGGATCAATTCACTGAACGTATCTGTGGCTACCGGGATCTTGCTTTTTGAAATATTAAGACAAAAACTACTTAAACCAGAGAAATTATGAAATATTCGAAATTATTTGCTGATATTTGTTACTTTCAAGGTTTGACCTTATTTCATCTTTTTTCTTAAATTAATCACTTAAGTAAAAAGGTGGTGGAGTTTTGCCTTTCGAAGCCACCGTAGCTCAGCAGGCAGAGCAGCTGATTTGTAATCAGCGGGTCGGGGGTTCGATTCCCTTCGGTGGCTCCATAAAACGGAGAGGTTCCCGAGCGGCCAAAGGGAGCAGACTGTAAATCTGCCGGCGCAGCCTTCGGAGGTTCGAATCCTCCCCTCTCCATTTACCAGAAGTCGGAAATCGGATGTGAATTGGAAAAGGTTTCCGATTTCGGAGAACTGACTTTGATATCTGTTATGCGGGAGTAGCTCAGTGGTAGAGCGTCAGCCTTCCAAGCTGAGGGTCGCGGGTTCGAATCCCGTTTCCCGCTCCATTATAACGGTTATAACGGTTCGAGCAGTTCAAACCGTTTAAATTGTTCAAACGGGAGTGCCCATGTAGCTCAGTCGGCAGAGCACATCCTTGGTAAGGATG
>JBKBUB010000194.1:0-3072 GCA_046290925.1 Thermodesulfovibrionales bacterium
GGTCACAATGATGGCAAAGATACCCAGAACTAATGAGGCGATTACAATGAGAGGCGTCAGCTTTGACCTTATGAAGGCCTTTGCAATCTTTCCTGATATGCCAATACCATTCATTGAATCATCCCTCCATCAATGACCCTCTCGATCCCCTCTGTTATAACCTTTTCTCCCTGATTAAGCCCTGATAATACCTCTATGTTTTCACCAAAATTCTTTCCTGTCCTTACGGGTCTGAAGGAAATAATACCTTTATCATCCACTGTATAGACACCGGTAAGTTGTCCTTTCTCGACCACTGCCTTTGCTGGTATAAGAATTGTTTCTCTGCCTCCAACAGGTATCCTGACCTTTGCATAGAGGCCACTTCTTAACCCCGAGGCCTTTAGATTTATCTTAACGAGAAATGTTCTTGACATGGGATCGATTGCTGGAACCACCTCAGACACCTTTGCCTTTGTTTGAAGGCCTATTGAGTCAATCATTACATCAACCGGAAAACCCCTTTTAATAATACCTGAAAACCTCTCATCAACATTCACATCTATACGATATGATGATGTATCCTCAATTGTCAGTAATGGAGATCCAGGTACAGCCATGCTTCCTTTTTCTATCTTTTTCTCTGTAACAATACCCGAGAAGGGCGCCGTAACCCTCGTAAATCCATGATAAACCTTTGCCTCTGAAAGCCCTGCCTTAGCCCTGTTAACAATCTCCTGGGCACGTTCGTATTCAATATCAGCAACCTTCTTCTGTGTCTCTATCTGATCGAGTTCCTGCTGTGATAGGGCCTTTTCATCATGAAGTCTTTTGTACCTTTGATAGGTTATATCAATAAGAGACCTGTTCTGTTTCGCTGCCTCAAGGCCCTTCAAGGCCTCTTTGTAACCTGCCTCTGCAGCCTTTATCTTTTCCGCAATATCCCTGTCATCAACAGCAAGAATGGTCTGGCCTGCCTTAACATAATCTCCTTCCTTAACATTAAGGGATATAACCTCTCCCATCATCCTGCTCGATATTACAGCCACATTCTGGGCCTTAACAGACCCTGATGTCTCATGGTAGTCTTCAACAGAGGACCTCTTAACCTCTGATACCTTTACATCCTTGACAAAAGGTCTCTGAACCTCGACCTTGCCTTCCTTTATCTTCCCTTTACAGCCTGCTGCCAGGATAGCAATGCAGCAGAGGAATAAAGCAGCAGTTTTAACACTATACCTTTTAATTTTTGAAGCCATCTCATCCTCCCTATTTCTCAATATTTAAATCTCTCAATAAGATCCCTGCTTCATAACTGAGATTTATAGCAGAAATCTTGAAATTATTTTCCATCGCCACGAGATTTGCCCTTGCATGATCAACATTCATCTGGGCATCGAGGAGGTCAACTACAGGGGATAGACCATTTTCATATCGTATCCTCACAAGCCTCCTTCCCTCCTCAGCGCTCTTCAATGCAGAGGCAGCAAGTTCTTTATTCTTTATGGCTTCACCGGCTTCGAGGAATGCCTCATGAATCTTGAAGGTTATAGCCTTTTTGAGCCCCTCGAGATACTCGCCTGCCTCTGATACCTTTGCCTTTGCATGTGCTATCTCGTGCTCCCTCTTTGTTCCGTCAAATATCTCCCATCTGAGAAAGGCAAGAATCTGATAACTACCCCCCTCTGAGCCAAAGGGTCTTCTATGGTCATTAAATTGGTAACTCCCTCCAATGCCTATCATTGGTAGATAACCTGACTCTGCCATCTTAACATTCATCTTTGCATTCTCATACCTGAGCTTCATGGCCTCGAGGTCTTTTCTCGATAAGGATGGATTAATGTAATAGTCCAGGTCTCTAAGAGGAATAAGCAGGACGTCATCTGAAACAGTTACGGCCTCGGATCGGCCGAGCAAAAGACCGAGGGACCTCTCTGCTACAGCGAGGTTCTTCCTGGCACTTACAAGCCTCTGCTCAGCCTCTGTTAGAGCGGTACGGGCCCTTAAGATATCGGAATAAAGACCGAGTCCTGCCCTCTCCCTCGCCTCAGCGATTCTTACATGTTCAGCAGCATCCTCAACAGCCTGTTCACTCACCTTAACGTATTCCTTTGCGGTTAATATCAGTAGATATGTCTTCGCCACCTTAAGGGCTATCTCCTCTTTCTTCCTCTGAAACTCTTCATCCTTAGCCTTAAACTCCTTCTTTGACATATCTAAACCCAGATTGGCCTTTCTCACAAATAGAGGCTGCTCAAAACTCAGGGTACTCTGAAAATCATTAATCGCCTTCGGATTATTTAAGGATGGGATCGCAAAATCCTCCATTGCGAATCTCTCCTGATTCAGTTTGGCCATAAAACCATATGTGGGATTATCGGTCCTCATGAACCTCTCTTCAAAGGTTATCTTGGGAAGGAGATAACTTCTGGCAATACCGATATTCTCTTTCTCCGCAAGGAGTGAGTTCTTCATTGCCCTTATCTCATGGTTATTCTCAAGGGCAATCTCTATGGCCTCCTTGAGAGTTAACGGCTTCTCGGCAGCAGTAATTCCACGATTCAAAACCGAAAAGGCCATTATAAAGCATACAAAACAAAGCAGCACATTCCTCATATCTTTTCCCTCCTTCTCTTTCTCCTTTCCTCCATGAAGACGAGAAATGTCTTCATATCACATCTTCCGCTCTTTTTCTGATATTCATAACAGTCTTTGAGGGTCTCAAGATCGATTAATGTTACTTCATCATCTTTCAACTCTCCACTTATCGATTTTAGGAGCCTCTCAATAAACGGGGGCAGATCTTTTTTCAAGGAGTAAAAAACAAGCTTACCCTCCCTCCTCTCATTGAGCAAACCCGCATCATCGAGGAGGGCGAGGTTTCTCGAAATAAGTGGTTGCGATATTCCGAGAACAGCCATAATCTGACAGACGCATAATTCTCGTCTCATCAGGATCATAAGAATCCTTAGACGAGTCTCGTCAGAGAGTAACTTCAATATCCTCAAGACGTTTTTCATATAAATATATTTATATATGATTATTAAAAATTTGTCAAGTTAAAACTCCAAGTCCGTGAAGCCTTTTCAGTCT
>JBKBUB010000195.1:0-3058 GCA_046290925.1 Thermodesulfovibrionales bacterium
AGAGAGTAAGGGCGTGTCTCTCCTCCTTGAGTTCTGTCTGGGATGGGTGCGGGGCTCAAATGAATGGGTGAATGAGTGAATGGGCTTAAGGCTGTCGCACTGTAGCACTGTCGCACTGTCGCACTAAGTTGGCACGGTCGCTCGGTCGCACTAAAATATCAGGCTAATTTCTGCAATGTTTGGGATAATTATCGTATCCGTATCTGTATAAGGTCATTGCTTGGTGTCCCTATAATAGGATGACTTAAATCTTTCGGGATGGAAGGGTTTGAGCCTTATAACCTTACAACCGGGAAGGCGCGCCATTATCTCTTCTTCCGATACCCTCTGGTCATAGCCGAGGGCAACCACATCAGGAGAGAGGTCCTTGAGAATAGCAAATATATCCTTATTCAAATACCCGAGAATCACAGCATCAGCTATGCCTGTTCCCTCTACTCCGAGCCTCCTGCAATTTTCATCATGGTCAGGTTTAATTCCCTTTATCCTCTTCACTGTCTCATCCCTTGCAACAATAACAACGAGTTCATCGCCGAGTTCAGAGGCCTGTTTTAAAAAGTTTATATGACCAGGATGAAGGTGATCAAAGGTTCCAGCACATACAACTCTTATCCCCATAACTCAACCTGACAGCACTTTTGCATATTTTATTGTCACTGCTGCCTGCTCGGAAAGGGCTGTTGCAAAGTCTATTTCTTCTTGATTAAAGGTTTTGTGCCTCTTCGAGAGAACCCTCACAACCCCTATTATCTCGTTCCTGAAGGTCATTGGAACGACGAGCATGCTGCATATTCCCTCCTCACTTGCCGCCTCTCTGTAAACTATCCTAGGGTCAGAAGGGACATCATATATGGATACCGGTTTACCCCTCAGTGCATCGGCAACACTTTTCTCTGCATCTACAGGACCTTTATTCAGATATTTCTGGCTAAGACCGTAAGATGCAACAAGGTCGAGTCTCTTCTTCTCTGCGTCAAGTAGTCTTATCGTTGCTGCCTCTACCTGCATAGCCTCTGCAATCTTTCTAACTATAAGATCAAGAATCTCCTGGAGTGTCATGGCAGAACTGATGGCCTTAGATATCTCCTGGAGAGCCTTCAGATAAACGGTCTCCCTATATTTTCTTTCATACATACGTGCATTATCTATTGCTGTACCGCATTGCTCAGCGAGGGATGCTGCAAAATCCACATCCTGCTGGCTGAAGTGCCTCGGGCTATCAGTCAACAAGCGAAGGATGCCAATAACCTTGCCCCTTGCTATAATAGGCAGGGTTAACATACTCTTGATACCTTCTTCCTCAGCCTCCTTTCTGTAATAAACCCTCGGATCTGTTGTGACATCGTATATGGCGACAGGCTTTTCCTGAAGGGCCTGTCTGATATTTTGCTCCATATCTACAGGTCCCCTACAAAGATATTTCTCGCTCAGTCCATGAGCGGCTACGAGTTCGAGTTTTGTGCCTGTCTCATCGAGGAGCCTTATTGTTGCAGCCTTCAGATCCATGACCTTTGGCAGCGTCTTGACTATCATGTTAAGTACCTCTTTGGGATTAAGGGAAGAACTTATTATCCTTGTTACTTCCTGATAGACCCTGAGGTACTCTTTTTCTTTAGTTATAGCCTTTTCAAAGGTCCTTGCATTTACAATGGCAATGGCAGCCTGCTCAGCAATGGCCGTGACAAATTTCAAATCCTCTCCTGAATACCCCACAGGCTCCGCTGTGTACATCCTTAAAACTCCCATAACTTCCTTACCTGAACGCAGAGGGATAGAGAGTATGCTCCTTATTCCCTCTTCTATTGCCTCGCTCCTGTAACGTGCATTTTCATCGGCCGTTATATCATAGATGGACACAGGTTTCCCAGCCAGCGCATCCTTTATGCTTCCATCGAATTCAACAGGCCCTTTATTTGCATACCTATCACTCAGTCCATGATAGGCCACGAGTTCGAGTTGATTCGTATCTTTATTTAAGAGCCTCAGGGAACTGGCCTTAACATTCATTACCTTAACAACATTGGTAACAATAAGATTCAGAACATCCTTCAGGGTTATGCTTGAACTTATAGCCCTGCAAATGTTCTGATAACTTTCAAGATAGATCCTTTTGGTGAATATCTTTTCTGCACAGGATGGACATATGGAATGTGTAAACTCCCCAAAACCTGACCCTGTCAGATATGTCTCGATTTCTTCCCAGACTCCATCGCCTGTCCTTATCTTTTTACACCAGCCGCAGATAGGAATTAAACTACCACTCATTCTTAATTTTAAGACTTTTGCTCTGACTTCTTCAACAGATAGAACATGTTGTGTGTATAAAATATTTTAATAAATCCATACTATAAGCCAGTGGTTTGGTTTTATGGTATAATAAACCATGGTTGATATAATCTATAAAAATTACAGTGATGACGAAAACGAGATCTACAACAGGTCTATAGATACAATAAGATCAAATATTGATAACGGTGTTAAGTTTGATCTTGCCTGTGAGTTTATCGATGTGAAGGATGAGGAACTGAGAAGGCTTATTATAGATGATGCCCTTAAGATCGAGATTGCGGAATCACACTACGGAAAGGGATTGTCACTGATGGACCTATCAAAGAAGATAGGGGTATCAATGGAAAGACTATTAAAGGCCAATGAAGAAATGATAGAGGATATAATGAACACCTCAACAGACGGATTTGACCAAGTTCATTAAGACTATGAGGTTTATTAAACTCTATTCTCTTAGCACATGTCCTGTATGTAAAAAGGTAAAGAACTTCCTGGATGAAAAAAACATAACCTACGAGTATATTGAGGTGGATACCCTCGATTCTGGCGAGCAATGGGTTGCCACAAAGGAGCTAAAAAGGTATAACCCCCAGGGTAGTTATCCAACGGTTGTAATCTGTGACGTGATTAAGGGTTATGATATCGAGGCACTTGAAAAGAGACTCAAGGATTAAAAATCTTCTTACCTATGACACCAGTTGCATAAATTTGGAGGCTGGCATGCCTCAAAAACTTTTATAATGCGATTTGATATTAAATGTGATTGCTT
>JBKBUB010000196.1:0-3015 GCA_046290925.1 Thermodesulfovibrionales bacterium
CTGATTACAGAAAGAGAAAGGGTAATCGCCACCATCGTGCCTGTAGAAAGAGCCGATGAGGATTCAAAACTTCTTTCCCTTGTTAAGGAGGGTTTTGCAGCATGGAAAGGCGGCAAGCCTTCTGGAAGCAGGTATCCGGTTAAAATTAGGGGGAAAACTGTTTCCGAGATTGTCCTTGAAGACCGAAGATGATACTCTACCTGGATACAAGTGTTCTGGTGAAATTATATGTAGATGAGGCTGGTTCCGAGAAGATAAGAGATATAACCTGCAATGCGACTGTTATTTCTACCTCTAAGGTAGCCTATGCAGAAGCAAGGGCTGCCTTTGCAAGAAAACAAAAGGAAGGAGGCTTTTCTATCAATATCCTGCAGAGAATTGTGGAAGATTTAAAAGGGACTGGGAAAGCTATTTTGTCATTGAACTTACGGACAGATTGATACGGTTTTCAGGCGATATGGCAGAGAAGCATCTTCTCAGAGGTTTTGATTCCATCCATTTAGCCTCAGCCATGTATTTTAAAAAATAAGACCGGAGTAGAGATATATTTCTCAAGTAACGATGCCCGACTGAACCAGGCTGCTGATAAAGAGGGGATTATAGTCCTCGGTAAAACTTCCTAAAGATAGGCTGAATGCTTTAGGTTATAGTGGACAGTACGACTGTGCGACCGTCGCACGGAAGCACGGTCGAAGTCTATCAGCCTTCAGCCTGTAGCCTATGGCTTAGTCTAAGGGTTCAAGGGATGGGAGAAATATTGTATAATTTTGCATGTACGTCTATCTGAATAATTCATTGGTGCCAAGGTCAGAGGCAAAGGTCTCTGTCTTTGACCATGGCTTTCTCTATGGCGATGGTATCTATGAGACCATGAGGGTCTATGATGGCGTTGTTTTTATGTTCGATGAACACCTTAGGAGGCTCTTCAGGTCTGCCTCCCTTATAAGATTGGACATCCAAAGGGATATTAATGAGATCAAGACAGCCGTCTTTGAGACCCTCAAGGCAAACTCTTTAAAGAATGCCTATCTAAGGATTACGGTATCAAGAGGTTACGGAGCAATCGGCCTTGACCCTGACCTCTGTAGCAAGCCTACATTCGTTATCATTGCTGAAGACATGAAGGAATACCCTTCATCCTTTTATGAGAAGGGGATAAAGGTCATTGTAGCAGAAACAAGACGAAATCTAAGGGAGGCATTGAATCCACAGATTAAGTCACTGAATTTTCTTAATAACATACTTGCAAAGATAGAGGCAAAGGAAAGGGCTGCCTATGAGGCGATAATGTTGAATCATCATGGCCATATAACAGAGGGTACTATAAGTAATATCTTCTTCTTTAAGGAAGGAGTCCTCTGCACGCCCTCTGTTGACTGCGGGATACTGGATGGCATAACGAGGGGAATCGTTATCGACCTTGCTACGCGAGAGGGATTGAGGGTAAGGGAAGGGACCTTTACAGTAGATGATCTCATTGGTGCAGATGAGGTATTCATAACAAATACAACACTCGAGGTCATGCCTGTCTCAATGGTAGATGAAAGGGGATACAGGGTTGGAGAGGTATCGAGGCTTCTGAGAAGGGCTTACAGGAAGGAGGTAGAGGCTTATGTAAAGAATGTGAAAGAAAGTGGCCCTTCCTTATGGGGATATGAGTAAGTCAGACCTTGCAAAGGTCATCGATTATAGCCTCCTTAAACCAGAGGCAACATTAGATGATATAAAGAGACTCTGTGAAGAGGCTAAGAGATTTGGTGTTTATTCCATCTGTATAAATCCCTCATTTATAACAATTGCCAGAGATCTACTTAGAGGAAGCGATGTAAAGATCTCATCGGTCATAGGTTTTCCCCTCGGTATGACCCTTTCGCAGGTAAAGGTCTATGAGGCGATAGAGGCAACACTGAAAGGCGCCGATGAACTTGATATAGTAATGAATATAGGCATGGCCCGATCAGGCAACTGGGATTATGTAAAAGGAGAAATCTCGGATATTATCTATGCCACTAAGGGCGTCATTCATAAGATAATCATCGAGGCCTGTCTTCTATTGAGAGAGGAAAAGATCAAGGCTGCCGAGACGGTCATCGAAGCAGGTGCTGAATTTATAAAGACCTCAACGGGCTTTTCCCGGTCAGGTGCAACGGTAGAGGATGTTAGGCTACTGAAGTCTGTAGCTGGTAATCGTTGCAAGATTAAGGCAGCAGGAGGCATAAAGAGCCTTCAACAGGTCATAGAGATGATTGAGGCAGGTGCATCAAGGATCGGAACATCTCATTCAGGGATCCTTGAAAATTTATAGATTGCAAAGATACCGAAAAGCAGTGGCACAGTCCAGGGGCCTATAAAGGCAGGCAGTATCCCTGCATAACTCATCGAAAGGGCAAGGGAAAGGCAGAGCCAGTAAAAAAGGCTTATACCTATGCCGATGGCTGCTGTTATAAGACCGCTCCTCATCTCACCTGATACCGCAAGGGATAGACCAAGTACCATCATTATCAGATTGATTAAGGGATAGGCTATCCTCGATTGCATATCCACAACGAGTTTATTATTCTTAAAACCTGCTTCTTTAAGTCTTTTCGTATAATTGATAAGTTCCTTTAAATTCATTTCTTCAGGTTTCCTTGCCCCTTCACTGAAGAGTCTTGGTGATCCGATTAAGTCAACCTGAAGTTCCTTGAAAGGGGTTACCTCTCCTGTCTTGATGTTGTATAGTATGCCCTTTTCCAGAATCCAGGCACCACCTCTTTGCCTATTTCCCTCCCAGGCGGGTCTCCATTCTGCATAATCTGCCTCGATCCTCTCTGAAAGCATATCTCCATCCATCTTGAAAATGCTAATACCCTTTATAATGTCCTTATCCTGGAGATATAGTTCAACCCTGATGATAGCCTCCTTCGACCTCAGCCAGATGGTATCGCCCCAGAAGATCTTCTTGTTATTATGGTCTCCTCTTTTTGAAAGGCTATCCCTGAGCTTATGGGCCTTTCTCAATGCTGGAGGTGAAAT
>JBKBUB010000197.1:0-3012 GCA_046290925.1 Thermodesulfovibrionales bacterium
GGGGAGGTAAATATGACAAGAAGGGAGTTTCTCAAAGATGCATTAAAACTAACAGCTTATCTTGCCATTTCAGGCTCAGCAATAGATTTTCTAAAACCAGACAATGCATCTGGTGCTAAGCCGTCAGGTGTGAGATGGGTATTCCTTGTGGACACCTATAAATGTGTTGGTTGCGGTATGTGTGTAAGGGCCTGTAAGCTTGAAAACGAGGTCCCCTATGATGCAAATGTCACAAGGACATGGGTTGAGCGTTATGTGCTTACAAAGGATGGAAGGCTCCTTGCTGACACACCAAAGGGCGCAAGGGATGGATTTATATCTCCAAAGATTGACCTTGGTAGAGGTGAATATAGGGAAGTAAGACCAGAGGAGATTGAAAAGGCCTTTTTTGTCCCTAAATTATGCAATCAATGTGAGAATCCTCCCTGTGTTCAGGTCTGTCCAGTTGGAGCAACCTATCAGGCTCCTGATGGGGTTGTGCTTGTTGACAGAAAATGGTGCATAGGATGTGGTTATTGCATAATGGCCTGTCCCTATGGGGTGAGATTCTTCCATCCTGTACATAAGGTTGCTGAGAAGTGCAATTTCTGCTATCACAGGATCACAAAAGGCCTAAAGCCTGCCTGTGTTCAGGCTTGCCCCTTTGATGCAAGGAGGATCGGGAACATAAAAGACCCCAATGACCCTGTTACAAAGGTTATAACAAAAGAAAGGGTATCTGTCCTTAAAGATGAATATGGTACAAAGCCACAGGTCTATTACATTGGCCTCAGCAAGGAGGTGAGGTAATGCTTGGTATAATGAGCACACTTCTTGGAAATCCTGTTGTCCATGGTGAGGAATGGACATTAAAAGAACTCTTTGTCTATCCCAATGAATACATATACTGGAGCATCCAGATAGTTATGTATCCATTCATGACAGGCCTTGTGGCAGGTGCCTTTGTGCTGAGCTCTCTCTACCATGTCTTTGGGATAAAACAGCTCAAGGATATGGCAAGGTTTTCCCTTGTCTTTTCCTTCGCACTCCTGTTTGTTGCGCCAATGCCATTAATGTTTCATCTTCAGCAACCCCTTAGAGGTATCCATGTATTCATGACACCCCATTTCACCTCTGCCATTGCTGCCTTTGGAGTGGTCTTTTCCACCTATGGTGCAATAGTGGCATCAGAGTTGTGGTTTGTATATAGAAAATATTTTGTAGAGACTTCCCTTAAACTCAGAAATAAGATTGACAGGACATTGCCTGAGAGGATTAAATATCTTGTTACAACCATCCTTACACTCGGTTCCTATGACATAAGTGAAAGGGCACTTCAGAGAGATCACAGGGCTGTTAAGATACTTGCAGGGATTGGAATCCCTGTTGCCTGCTTCTTGCATGGTTATGCAGGATTCATATTCGGTTCTGTAAAGGCAAATGCCTTATGGATGACCCCTCTTATGCCTGTTATATTCATCATGTCTGCAATAGTCTCAGGTATAGCACTCTGCATGCTCACATATATAATCACGATGGAATTGAGAAAACTCAGGGCATCAAGACCTGGCATACCCTATCACCTCAGGGAAGAGATAAAGGGTGTTGAGCTCAATGAGATAAGGATGACATCAAGATATTTAATCTTCTTCATGATCTTTGCAATAAGCCTTGAGCTCCTTGACCTTGTCTTTAGAGGTTATACTTCTGTTAAGTCCTGGGATGTCCTGAGGAGCGTTATTTATGGAAAGGACTTTACAAATATATTTATCCTTCAGTACACCATTGGAAACCTTATCCCCTTTATATCCCTTTTGATCCCAGGTCTCACAATCAGAAGGGCAGTTGTTACACTCCTGCTTGTCCTCTTTGGTGTATTCATGATGAGATGGAATGTTGTTATAGGAGGCCAGTCTTTTTCACTCTCCTTTTCTGGATACATGCACTATCACTTACCCATGATCCCTCATAATCTTGAGACCTTCAAGGAAGGCCTTGCAGGAATGCTCGTGATACTTATAATGCCCTTTGTCCTTTTCTGGTTCCTTACAAAGATATTCCCTGTGTTTGAATTTAAGGAAAGTCATTAAGTATAATTTAATAAAACTGGACCGGGTGCCAGGGAAGAGGAGTGCGATTCTCCCGCTGCCCCGCAGCCGTGAGGGGAACGAAAGCCACAGAGCCACTGGTCAGCTGACCGGGAAGGCTGGCAATTAGGAACCCTGTAGAGAAATCCAATCTCTGCAGATAATGCCCCAAGCCGGAAGACCTGCCCGGTTCATTCGGGTCTTACCCGAATAAATACCTCGCGGGAGGTTTGTTATGAAGTACCTTGTGTCCTTCCTTACACTACTTTTTTTGTCCCTTTTAATTACTCCAGCATTTTCACAGGAAGTACTTGAGGAGATTGTCGTTACTGCCTCAAGAATTGAAGAGCCTCTTGAAGTGGTGAGTTCCTCTGTTACTGTTATTACCTCTGAGGATATTAACCCAACTTGCGCATTTTGGATTATAACATATTGATATTATTGGATTTTTAATTTTTCTCCTCACTACAATTCCACTTCTTTTATCTTTATTACCTTTCTCTTTATCGGTTTGTCATTTACAGATAGTTTCCTGTAAATCTCCTTTTGTTCATTATTGGGTTCTGTTGCTACCCTTATGTGATGGGTGTGTATCCCATCTCTATCAGGTAATACCACTGTCACCTCCCCAATACCTCTACCATACAACGCCCTATATCGGTCTTGCTCATACCACAATCCTTAAGTATCTGCCCCATACCAAGTCTGTCCCAAAATGCCTTTCCTACATTCAATGGCCCTACACTTAATGGCTCTGTAACAGTTATCTCAGAAAGATTAGTCCTTACCTCTTCAGCCTCTTCAGTCCTCTTTGCCTTTAGCCTCCCCTTCCTTAATATCCTCTCATAGACACTATCAGCAAGACCCTGTAATTCCTCTGGCTCTGGTAAGATACTCCTCTGCCCAGCAAGCCTCCTCTCTATCATCTCTATGAGGATTGGCCACT
>JBKBUB010000198.1:0-2996 GCA_046290925.1 Thermodesulfovibrionales bacterium
CCGTATTTTTCTTTTCAGCCTCACTTATTATCATACTCCTCCTCTCAACACCCATAAGGACCTTATCCTTGGCAGACTCGAAATCAGACATATCGACCTTGCTCTTTGATTTCCTTGCTGCAAGAAGTGCCGCCTCGTTAACGAGATTAGCAAGGTCTGCCCCTGAAAAACCAGGTGTTCCCCTGGCAAGGACCTCAAGATTAACATTATCATCGAGGGGAATCTTTTTCGTATGAACCTTAAGTATCTCCAGTCTACCCTTCACATCAGGAGTTGGTACAACGACCTGCCTGTCGAATCTACCTGGCCTCAGAAGGGCCGGGTCAAGGACATCGGGTCTGTTTGTTGCAGCAATGATAATCACGCCCTCTGTTCCCTCGAAGCCGTCCATCTCAACAAGCAACTGATTGAGGGTCTGTTCCCTTTCATCATGACCACCGCCGAGACCTGCTCCCCTGTGACGACCTACAGCATCTATCTCATCAATAAAAACTATGCATGGCGCATTCTTCTTTGCCTGATCAAAGAGGTCCCTCACCCTGGAGGCACCGACACCAACAAACATCTCAACAAAGTCAGAACCTGAGATGCTGAAGAAAGGGACACCTGCCTCACCTGCTATAGCCTTTGCAAGCAAGGTCTTACCTGTCCCTGGAGAACCAACAAGAAGAACACCCTTTGGAATCTTTCCCCCAAGTTTTGAGAATTTCTGAGGATCCTTCAGAAACTCTATGATCTCCTGAACCTCTGCCTTTGCCTCATCAACGCCAGCAACATCGGCAAAGGTTATCTTTACGGCCTTGTCAGAGACAAGACGGGCCCTGCTCTTTCCAAAGGACAACGCCCTATTACCTCCTGTCTGCATCTGTCTCATGAAGAAGATCCAGACAAGGACAAGGAAAATTATCGGTCCCCAGGAGAAGAAAAAGTTCACATACCAGGGGCTTGTATCAGGCGGCTTTGCAGCAATCCTCACGCCCTTTGCACGAAGGTCCTTAACAAGGTCAGGATAATCAGCAGAATAGGTCCTGAACTTCTTACCATCCTTAAGCCTCCCGATGATGAGATTCTCCTTTATGACGACCTCGTCTACATTGCCCTGCTCGACGTTCGTCATGAAGTCAGAGAATATCATCTCCTCCTCTGCCTTCTTTGGTGTACTGACAAGATTGAAAAGAAGTATCATAGTCAACCCTATCAGGAGCCACATTATGAGACTTCTATATACCCCGCTCAATGGTCTATTCCTCCAGTCAATTTTTTATATTTTAACATAATTCCACCACCTTAAACCTTAAGCCTGACATCTTCAGAAAGTGCCTCTTTCTGAAGTGCTATCAATTGACTTATCCCCTTACCTGCGATATTCAGAAGGGTATCGAGGGCCGCTCTATCAAAGGGTGATCCCTCCGCAGTTCCCTGAATCTCCACAAACTTGCCGTCCCCTGTCATCACCACATTCATATCCACCTCTGCTGTAGAATCCTCGGCATAGCAGAGATCAAGCCTCGGCTCACCATTCACAATCCCCACACTCACAGCTGCAAGATAATCCCTAAGAGGTGTCCTCTCGATCATACCATTCCTCAGGGCATAATTAAGGGCATCGGCAAGGCATATGTAAGAACCTGTAATTGCTGCAGTCCTCGTGCCTCCATCGGCCTGAATAACATCACAATCTATCCATATAGTTCTCTCGCCAAGCATATCGAGGCTCACCACAGACCTCAGGGCCCTTCCTATCAATCTCTGAATCTCATGGGTCCTGCCACCTATCCTTCCTGTAACAGACTCCCTTATTACCCTCGTCTGCGTAGACCTCGGAAGCATTCCATATTCTGCTGTTATCCAGCCTTTCTTTTGATCCTTTAAAAAGGGAGGGACCCTTTCTTCAATCGTGGCTGTGCATATAACCTTTGTCTCACCAAAGGCGATAAGGACAGAACCCTCTGCAGTCTTGATAAAATTCCTCGTTATAGTCACCTTTCTCAGTTCATCATTCTTTCTGCCATCAGGTCTCATTAAAAACCTCCTATATATATCTTTTCTATATCCTTTATAAAACCACCGAGAAATCTCTCTCCGACCCTCTTAAACCTTTCAGGAGAATCTGTAACATAGAATTTCCTCAAGGGATCCGCCTCTTTATTACTACCCATACCCCTTTCCTGAATCAATCCCTTTGCCTCCCTTGCGGTCTCAACAGCCGAATCTATTAATACTATATCCTTTCCAACTGTCTCTGAAATAACATCCTTAAGAAGGGGGTAATGGGTACAACCTAAAACAAGCGTGTCTATCTCCTTATCGACCAATCCGCTCAGGTATCTCCTCGCAACCAGTCTTGCTATCTCGTCATCATTGAGGCCTTCCTCCACAAGAGGGACAAAAAGGGGACAGGCCAAACCTATTACCTCTATTTCAGGCGCAAGAGATTTAATATGCTGCGTATAGGCGTTGCTATTAATGGTAGCCTCGGTTCCTATCACTGCTATCTTTTTATTCCTCGTTGCTGCCACAGCAGCCCTCGCTCCTGGCGATATAACACCCAGAACAGGGATATCAAACCTCTCCCTTATACCCTCGAGACTGATGGCAGAGGCTGTATTACAGGCAACTATTAGCATCTTTACATCCCTTGAAACGAGGAAAGAGGTATTTTCTATGGCATATCTCATCACTGTTTCAGGGGACCTTATTCCGTAAGGCACCCGTGCCGTGTCGCCGAGGTAGATTATGCCTTCATTAGGTAATTCTTTTATAAGTTCCTTGAGGACCGTCAATCCTCCTATGCCTGAGTCAAAAACCCCTATCGGTCTGTTATCCATATCTCCACCAGTTGCTAAATCTTCCAAAATTTTGAGCAATTCTTTTTTTTTGGGTATACCCAAACGTTGCAAAAACTATCTTGATATTGGAGGCTGGCATGGTGAAAAAACTTTTATCTGCGATACCTATAGCAACAGTCAATAAACATGAGTGGTTCTTATTAAACG
>JBKBUB010000199.1:0-2981 GCA_046290925.1 Thermodesulfovibrionales bacterium
CTTTCTTGAAGAATTGAGAAAGGCTGCCTGAGTTTTAAAACTAAAAATTTGAAGAAAGTTTCTGCAACGTTTGGGTTTACAAGAAATAAGGTCGTCCAGTCCTGTTTTTTTATTGGGGTGAATTTCGATATTCTGGCCCCCTACGAGGCTCTATATCAAGGTTTTATCAGCTACTTCTGGGGGATTTTATTTTTTGCATTACCTGTAAATCGTCCTATATCAACCTGTAAGAAATTTCCCAAAAGGCTCAAAATGCTATTGTTTAAGCCTTCCGATCAGTTCCTCAATCATATCAATAGACTCTGAAGGGGAAAGAAGGCCTGTATCTATCACAACTTCAGGATTCAATGGCTCCTCATAGGGGACGGTTATGCCAGGGACAGGCCAGCCTGCCCTCCCCTTCTCATAGATATCCCTTGGTGCTCCGTGGGTCTCAAGCCTGAATCTCTCCCTTTCAATACACTTCTCGATGGGACACCTTAGATACACCTCTCCAAATCTATCGATCAGGCCTCTGGCAAGTTCTCTCCACCTCCTCATATTCCCTGTTGCATCAATTATGACATCATGGCCATTCTTAACAAGCATATAGGCAATAAAGACAAGACATCTATAGACTATTTCCCTCTCTGCCTCTGAATAGGTGGGTTCAGGCGTAACGACCTTCCTTAACTCATCCATCCTTAATATAATAAAATCAGGATGTCTCTTTTTTATCTCATCAGCGATAGTGCTTTTGCCGCTACCAGGCAGTCCTGTCAGCCATAGTGCTACAGGCTTCATCCTCTACCCATTATCTGGACATATCGGGCGATACCATTCCTGGTTATGAGCCCCTCGATCCTTCCATCCTTCAGGACAACAAGTCTCCCTGTATCCTCACTGATCATTGTCTCGAGGGCCTTCAATGCGTCATCATCCTCAGAGATCTCCCATTTTTTATTATGGGGCGAGAAGATCTCTGAGACCATCACCTTCTGCCACCTCTCCCTCGGAACATTCCTTATCTCCTTAAGTGTAAGAAAGCCGAGGAGACTTCCGTCTCTGACAACAGGAAAACCACCATAACCGTACTTCAAGAAATACTCATTGACAGCCCTGTCGATACTAATATCCGGAGAAAGCGCAATGACATCCCTCACCATTATATTTCTCACCTTAACACCTTTAAGGGTCTCCTCGAGGCTTGCCTGCTGATAACTCGTCTGGGCCGCTGTATGGAGGAACCATCCAATAAGCATAATCCATAGCCCTCCTGTAAATCCTGTCAGGAGAGAGAATATCCCGAAGATGATAAAAAACAGGGCTATCCTCTGTCCCATGATAGATGCCTTTCTCGTGGCATAAAAGAAGTCTTTTGATCTCTGCCACAAAAAGGCCCTGACAACCCTCCCCCCGTCCATAGGAAACCCAGGGATCAGATTAAAGATACCAAGGACCAGGTTGAGTCTGAAGAGATAAATAAAAAGTGCCCCCGCCATCTGACCTGAGGAAAGAGTATAGAGAATGTAAAATATCAAGGCAAGGACAAAGCTGGATAAAGGACCAGCTATCGCTATCCTGAACTCTGCCTTTGGATGAGGTGGCTCACCCTTCATGCTTGCCACTCCACCAAAGATAAAGAGGGTTATGCTCAGTATGGTGAGCCTGTATTGTTTCGCAACAAAGGAATGGGAGAGTTCATGAAAGGCAACGGATGTAAAGAGTAGAAGAGAGGCTATTATGCTTCCTGTCCAGTAAGATAGCCTCGGTAATTCTGGTGCAACCTTAGGAAAATAGAAGGTCGAGAGCGACCATGTTATGAGACCGAATATGATGAGCCACGAAAAGTGAACCCTTACAGGGATTCCCATTATGGTTGCTATCTTCCATGACCCGTGCTCGAGAGGGGGTGACATATCACTCCTTTAGCAGTCTTTTTGACTCCTCCATAACTTCCTCTGGTGTCATTACTGCACCACCTGGCCTTCCATAAAAATAAACATCAGACAGACCATTTACAGATAACCTTACATCTTCGACCATCTGTCCTGCATTTAATTCGATTGTAAGGAATCTCTTTCCCTTTTGGGCAAGTTCAGATATCTCCTTCTCAGGGAATGGAAAGAGTGTAACAGGCCTGAAAAGGCCAACCTTCTTGCCCTCTCTTCTCAATCTCTTTACAGCAGAAGATGAAATCCTTGCAGCAATACCAAAGGCAACGATAATTAGCTCGGCATCCGCAACCTCGAGGGTTGAATACCTTACCTCCTTCTCCTTTATCCTTTTGTACTTTTCCTGTAGCAGATAATTCCTTCTTTCTAATTCACCCTCTCCCATATAGAGGGATTTTATCACATTTGGTTTCCTGCCCTTACAACCAGTTAATGCCCAATCCTTCTCAGGGAGATCAGGCATCTCATAATCAACGGGATAGAAGGGCTCCATCATCTGCCCTATTATACCGTCGCCCAGGATCATGACAGGCGTTCTGTATTCATCAGCCTTATCAAAGGCTAACATCGTGAGTTCCCATAACTCTTGATGATTGTATGGTGCAAGGACTATCATCCTGTAATCACCATGTCCTCCACCCTTAACAGCCTGGAAATAGTCTGATTGACTCCCCGAGATATTTCCAAGGCCAGGACCGCCCCTCTGCATATTCACTATAACAGCAGGCAGTTCAGCCCCTGCAAGATAGGATATGCCCTCCTGTTTAAGGCTTATCCCTGGACTGCTCGATGAGGTCATCGCCCTTGCACCACAGGCTGAGGCACCATAGACCATATTTATTGCAGCCAGTTCGCTTTCTGCCTGAATAAAGGTACCACCAACCTCTGGCATTCTTCGGGACATGTACTCAGGGATCTCATTCTGTGGGGTTATAGGATAACCAGCATAGAAACGGCAGCCTGCCTGGATAGCAGCCTCTGCAATCACCTCATTACCCTTCATGAAGAGCTTTTCCTTCATGAGGAAATTATAGCATAACAGGGCAT
>JBKBUB010000019.1:0-12057 GCA_046290925.1 Thermodesulfovibrionales bacterium
GAGAGGAATGGTTAGCGGTGGTGGTAAGAAACCCTGGAGACAGAAACATACAGGAAGAGCAAGGGCAGGAAGTATAAGGTCACCATTGTGGAGAGGTGGCGGTACTGTCTTTGGTCCTCAGCCGAGGGATTATTACCGTTCTTTACCACAAACTATCAGGAAAAGGGCATTACAGGAAGCCCTATCAGCTAAGTTTTCAAGTGGTGAGATTGTGGCTGCGGAATCTCTGAATATTGATAAGCCAAAGACAAAGGAGATGATTAAGATTATTGATGGGCTTGGTCTAAGTGATAAGAGCCTCCTCATAGTCCTGAAGGATAAAGACGAGAAGGTAATACTTTCAGCAAGGAATATACCAGGGGTGGATGTAATGAGGGTGGTAGATCTTAATGCTTATCATCTTTTATCACATGATCGAGTCCTTATTACAAAGGAAGCTCTCGACCTAATACCAGAGGTGTGTAAAATATGAAAGACCTTTATTCCATAATCAAGAGACCCCTGTTTACAGAGAAGGGGGCCTTTATAAAAGAGAACGAGAATAAGATCCTTATAGAGGTAGACAGGGATGCTAACAAAGGTGAGATCAAAAAGGCCATAGAAGAGATATTTAAGGTTAAGGTAGAAAAGGTTGCCACTATTAATACGACAGGAAAATTAAAAAGATATGGTAGGTCAATTGGCAGAAGACCTGATAGAAAAAAGGCCATTATAACCCTTAAAAAAGGAGAAAAACTTGATTTTATCGAGGGAGCTTAAATGGGACTAAAGAAATATAATCCTACATCGCCAGGCGTCAGGTTTCAGACGGTATCTGATTTCGCAGATATAACATCTAAGAGGCCCTATGAACCATTGCTCGTTCCGTTAAAGAAGGCAGGCGGCAGGAATAATCTTGGTCGTGTTACGACCTGGCACAGGGGCGGTGGAAATAAGAGGCTTTACAGGTTAATAGACTTTAAAAGGGACAAGTATGGTATCCCTGCTGTTGTGGAGACGATTGAGTATGACCCTAACAGATCTGCTCGCATAGCCCTTCTCAAATACAGAGATGGGGAAAGGAGATATATAATTGCGCCGGTGGGTCTGAGGGTTGGGGACGAGGTTATTTCTGGCACAGGGGTCGAGATAAAGACAGGAAATGCTTTACCATTAAACGAACTGCCTCTTGGCACATTCATACATAATATTGAACTCTACCCTGGTTCAGGCGGAAAATTAGCAAGAAGCGCAGGGATGTCAGCACAGTTGATTGCAAAGGCTGAGGATTATTGTCATATAAAACTCTCTTCAGGAGAGGTAAGATTGGTTCCCTCGGCCTGTATGGCAACGGTGGGACAGGTAAGCAATCCTGATCATGAGAATATCTCTCGTGGTAAGGCAGGAAGGACAAGATGGCATGGAAGGCGGCCACATGTGAGGGGTGTTGCCATGAATCCGATAGACCATCCTCTCGGTGGTGGTGAGGGTAAGTCCTCAGGTGGTAGGCCTGCCTGTTCGCCCTGGGGAAAACCCGAAGGTATTAAGACACGAAAGAATAAGCGTACTGATAAATTTATTGTAAAAAGGCGTAAGAGCTAAGAGGAAGAAGGAGGAATAGATGCCACGGTCCTTAAAGAAAGGTCCTTTTGTGGATGAAAAATTGATGAAGAAGGTCAGGGCTATGCTTGATTCAGGTGAGAAGAAGATGATAAAGACCTGGTCAAGACGCTCTACAATAGTGCCTGAATTTATTGGATTTACCTTTGCAGTTCATAACGGTAAGAAATTCATACCAGTATATGTAACAGAAAATATGGTGGGTCACAAACTCGGTGAATTTGCTCCAACAAGAACATTTAAGGGCCATGCTGGCTCGGAAAAATCTGCTACAAAGGGTTAAGAGATGGAGGCAAAAGCTACATTAAGATATGCGAGGATAACGCCCAGAAAGGCGAAAAGGGTAATAGACCTTATACGTGGTAAAAGGGCAGGAGAGGCCCTTATAGCTCTTAGATTTATGCCCTATAGAGGTTCTTCTCTTGTGGAAAAACTTTTGAAGTCAGCAATGGCAAATGCTGATCAAAAGAAGGTTACAAGTCCGGAGGATATGATAATATCAATGGCCTATGTTGGACAGGGGCCTGTAATGAAGAGGGTCGAGCCCAGGGCAATGGGAAGAGCAAATGTTATCAGGAAAAGGACATCCCATATAACCCTGATTTTGTCAGAGGTAAAATAAAGGAGGTTTACTTGGGTCAGAAGACGCATCCGATAGGAAATAGGCTGGGCATTATCAAAACCTGGGATTCGAGGTGGTTTGCAAAGAGGGAATATGCAGACCAATTGATTGAAGACGTGAAGATGAGGAAGATGATCAAGGATAGATTGTTCCATGCAGGTGTTTCGAGTATCGAGATAGAGAGGATCGGTCAGAAGATAAGAATAATAATCCATGCAGCAAGGCCCGGTATCATAATAGGGAAAAAGGGTGCCGAGGTGGAGAAACTACGAAAGGACCTTGAATCCTTTACAGGTCGTGAGACGGCAATTGATATAAAGGAGATAAGAAAGCCCGAGGTGAATGCCCAACTCGTTGCAGAAAATATAGCCTTACAACTTGAAAAGAGGGTTGCCTTCAGAAGGGCAATGAAGAAGGCGGTTGCCTCTGCCCTGAGGTTTGGTGCACCAGGGATCAGGGTCTCCTGTTCAGGAAGGCTTGCAGGCGCCGAGATTGCAAGGACAGAATGGTACAGGGAAGGAAGGGTTCCTCTGCATACCTTCAGGGCTGATATAGATTATGGGTTTGCTCAGGCAAGGACTACCTATGGGGTTATAGGGGTGAAGGTATGGATTTATCATGGTGATGTTTTCCCTGAACCAAAGACTGTTGGTGAAGCTTAAAAGAATTGATAGAGGTGATTATCGATGTTAATGCCTAAAAAGGTTAAATTTAGAAAGATGCAGAAAGGAAGGATGACAGGAAAGGCCTATAGGGGTTCGGATGTCTCCTTTGGTGAGTTTGGATTGAAGGCCCTCGAACCTGGTTGGATATCATCGAGGCAGATAGAGGCTGCGAGGATTGCTATTACCAGGCATGTTAAAAGGGGTTGCAAGGTCTGGATAAGGATATTCCCCGATAAGCCAATAACGAAGAAGCCCGCTGAAACAAGGATGGGAAAAGGAAAGGGCTCGCCTGAATACTGGGTAGCTGTTGTAAAACCTGGCAGGATACTTTATGAGATGTCAGGGGTTTCTGAGGATGTGGCCCGTTCGGCCTTGAGGCTTGCTGCTTATAAATTACCCATTGCCACAAAATTTGTTAAAAGGGAGGAATCTGTTTTATGAGACCTTCTGATCTCAGGGCCATGACTGTAGAGGAATTAAGGGAAAAGGAAAAAGAACTGAGGAAGGAGTTGTTTAATCTTAGGTTCAGGCTTGCAACAGGTGAGGTAGAGAATCCAATGCGGATCAGGTCTGTAAGGAAGGATATTGCGAGGATACTTACGATAATGACAGAAAAGATCAAAAACCCTGTTCAGGGAAATTAAAATAAGGGGTAGAGATGCCAAAGAAGGTTTATACAGGGAAGGTTATCAGTAACAAGATGGACAAGACAGTGGTAGTTGCCATTACGAGGTTATACCAGCATCCTGTTTATAAAAAGACCGTAAAGAAGATAACAAAGTTTATGGCCCATGACGAAGGGAATATTTGCAAGGTAGGAGATACAGTCAAGATTATAGAAACAAGGCCACTGAGCAGACATAAAAGATGGGCTGTTCTTGAGGTCTTAGAAAGGGCGTAAGGAGTTACCGAAGATGATACAACCACGGAGCATACTTGAAGTTGCAGATAATTCAGGGGCAAAGAAGGTACAGTGTATCAAGGTTTTTGGCGGGTTTCACAAGAAATACGCTCGTCTTGGTGATATCATTATGGTGAGTGTTAAGGAGGCCCTTCCTGACAGTAACATAAAGAAGGGCGATAAGGCAAAGGCGGTCGTTGTCAGGACCAAGAAGGAGTTCAGACGGCCTGACGGTTCTTACATAAGGTTTGACCAGAATGCCGTTGTCCTCATTAATGCCCAGAAGGAACCGATAGGAACAAGGATATTTGGTCCAGTGGCAAGGGAGTTGAGATGGAAGGAATTTATGAAGATAATATCTCTTGCCCCGGAGGTACTATAGATGGGTTTAAGAGTTAAAAAGGAAGATACCGTTTTGGTGATTTCAGGTAAAGAAAAAGGAAAGAAGGGCAGGGTGCTGTCTGTGCTACCTTCTAAAGATAGTGTAATTATTGAAAAGGTCAATATCATCAAGAAGCATATGAAGCCGAGCAGGAAATATACTCAGGGCGGGATAATAGAGAAGGAGGCACCAGTCCACATATCTAATGTCATGCTAATATGTCCCAAATGTAACAAGCCCACAAGGATAGGGAATCAGCTGCTTGAAAGCGGCAGGAAGGTAAGAGTTTGTAAGAAATGTCAGGAGGTAATAGACTGATCATGATTCCGAGACTGAAGGAGATGTACAAAAAGGATGTTATTCCTACATTAATGAAAGAGTTCTCATACAAGAATGTGATGGAGGTGCCTAAGCTCGAAAAGATAGTTCTCAATGTCGGTCTCGGAGAGGCTATACAGAATATAAAGCTTCTCGATTCGGTACAGAAGGAGTTGTCCATGATAACAGGACAGAAGGCTGTTGTCACAAAGGCAAAGAAATCCATTGCAGCATTCAAGCTCAGGAAGGGTATGCCGATTGGATGTAAGGTTACCCTTAGGGGTGACAGGATGTACGAGTTCTTTGATAGACTGGTGAGCTTGGCGCTACCGAGGATAAGGGACTTTAAAGGAGTGTCAGGTAAGGCCTTTGATGGCAGGGGTAATTACACACTCGGAATAAAGGAGCAGTTTATATTTCCTGAGATCGACTACGATAAGGTTGAGATGGTTCATGGTATGGATATAACCATATGCACATCGGCGAAGACTGATGCTGAGGCAAAGGCCCTGCTGAGGCTCATGGGTATGCCTTTCAGAAAATAAATAAATCGAGGTAAGAATGGCAAAGAAGTGTATGATGGAAAAGGTCAAGAGGGCACCTAAGTTTAAGGT
This sequence comes from Thermodesulfovibrionales bacterium, assembly GCA_046290925.1. Lineage (GTDB taxonomy): Bacteria > Nitrospirota > Thermodesulfovibrionia > Thermodesulfovibrionales > UBA9159 > JBBIPQ01. Next base: position 5,102 of record JBKBUB010000019.1, read on the forward strand.
CAGAAGTTATAACAGGTGCAAACTCTGCGGAAGGCCAAGGGCCTTTCTGAGAAAGTATAATATGTGTCGTATCTGTTTCAGAACCCTCGCTTTACAGGGACAGATACCGGGCGTAACAAAATCGAGCTGGTAGAGGTGAAGCAATGTTAACTGATCCAATAGGAGATATGCTAACGAGGATAAGGAATGCCATTATAGTTAAGGCAGAGAAGGTTGATATACCTGCCTCAAAGATTAAACTTGATATAGCTCGATTACTTAAAGAAGAGGGCTTTATTAAGGCGTACAAGATACTTAAGGATAAGAGACAGGGTATCTTGAGGATTACATTGAAATATGTGGATAATGTGAATGTCATCTCAGGATTAAAGAGGGTCTCCAGGCCTGGCAGGCGGGTTTATGTAGGGTACAGGGAGATACCGCGTGTCATGGGTGGGGTCGGGATAGCGGTCTTAACAACACCGAAGGGAATTCTGAGTGATAAGACATGTAGGCTGGAAAAAGTAGGTGGTGAAATCCTATGTTATATTTGGTAAGGAGATTTAGATGTCGAGGATAGGTAAGAAACCGATCGAGATTCCATCTGGGGTTGAGGTAAAGGTTGAAGACGGGAATATCTCTGTTAAGGGTCCAAAGGGAAGCCTTAACTGGAGGTGTCCTGAGGGAATATCTGTCTCTGTTGAAGGTGGCAAGGTGGTTGTTATCAGAAGGGGTGATGGTAAAAATGAAAAGGCCCTTCATGGTCTATCAAGAAGTCTTATAGCCAACATGGTTACAGGGGTCTCTCAAGGATACCAGAGGATTCTGGAGATACATGGTATCGGTTACAGGGCACAGGTGCAGGGTAACAGGTTGCTACTTACCCTTGGATATTCACACCCTGTGGAATATCAACTTCCCGAAGGTGTTTCAGCTACTGTTGATCAGAAACAAACAACCATAACCCTTTCTGGCGTAGATAAACATCTAATCGGACAGGTAGCGGCCAATCTTAGGGCCCTCAGATCGCCTGATCCCTATAAAGGAAAGGGCATAAGGTATGCTGGGGAACGTCTCAAACTTAAGGTAGGAAAGGCTGGAAAGAAATAAGAAAGGTGGAGGAATCTCATTGGAAAGCGTTAGAGAATTAAGGATAAGAAGACATAAGAGGATTAGAAAAAATGTCTCGGGTACTCCTGAGAGGCCGAGATTGTCTGTTTACAGGAGTAATAATAATATTTATGCCCAAATCATAGATGACTCATCAGGACGCACCCTTGTGGCTGCCTCTACACTCGATAAGGACTTTAAGGAATACACTGGGCACAGAGGAAACATTGAAGCAGCCAAGAGAGTAGGAGAGTTGATAGCGAAAAAGGCAGTAGCAGCAGGGTTAAAAAAGGTTGTCTTTGACAGGGGTGGTTATCTTTATCATGGTAGTATAAAGGCCCTCGCAGATGCAGCGAGGGAGGCAGGGCTGGAATTTTAATAGATAAAAAGGAGGTAGAGTGGGAAGGATTGACCCAGAAGGACTTAACCTGAAGGATAGGGTTATCTATATCAATAGGGTTGCTAAGGTAGTAAAGGGTGGAAGGCGATTTTCTTTTAGTGCCCTTGTTGTTGTCGGAGATGGTGGCGGCGTTGTAGGAGTTGGAAAGGGAAAGGCGGCAGAGGTACCAGAAGCTATTAGAAAGGCGATTGAACAGGCAAAGAAGTCGCTAATAAAATTTCCGATAAAGGATGGCACGATTCCGCACAGGATAATAGGTAAATTTGGTTCGGGTACGGTTGTAATGAACCCTGCCACCAAAGGGACAGGCCTTATTGCAGGCGGTGCAGTTAGGGCAGTTTTGGAGGTTGCGGGTGTTCATGATGTTGTTGCTAAGTCCCTGGGTTCACACAATCCTTTTAATGCTGTTAAGGCAACAGTGGATGGTCTCTTGAACCTGAAGGACCCTGAGGTTGTGGCCCGATTACGCAAGAGACCTGAGGAAGAGTCAGAGAATTCAGAAACAAAGGAATAATTAAGGGAAAAGGTATAGTTATGAGATTAGAGGATTTAAAACCAGCGTCAGGAAGTAAAAAAGAAAAAAAGAGGGTTGGCAGGGGTCCTGGTTCAGGTCATGGGAAAACGGCCTGTAAGGGACATAAAGGTCAGAAGGCTCGTTCAGGCGGTGCTAAGGGTGCAGGTTTTGAGGGAGGTCAGATGCCCCTTCAAAGAAGGCTTCCAAAGCGGGGGTTCAAGAATTACCCTTTCAAAAAGGAGTATTCAATTATTAATCTTAAAGATCTTTCTGTGTTGACAGAGGATGTAATAACACCTGAGGTGCTGCAAAAGAGCGGAATTGTTAAGGACCTTAAGGATGGGCTCAAGGTGCTTGGTGAGGGTGAGATTAATCGACCAATCACAATAAGGGCAAATGCCTTCAGTCAATCTGCCTTAAATAAGATAACGGTAGCAGGCGGACGGGCAGAGGTGATTTAATTGCAGTCAATAATAAGGGCATTCCAGAACGCCTTTAAGATCCCTGAACTCAAGAGCAGGATAATCTTTACCCTGGCGCTCCTTACAGTTTATAGAATCGGCGCCCATATACCAACGCCTGGTATAAATGGCGAGGCACTGAGTAAATTTCTTACAGAGAGGGGCGGGGCCTTGATGGGTTTCTTTGATATGTTTTCTGGTGGTGCCCTTTCCCGAGTCACTATCTTTGCCCTCGGCATAATGCCTTATATAAGCGCATCTATCATATTGCAACTTCTCACTGTTGTTATCCCAGCTATAGGAAAACTCGCAAAGGAGGGTGAGGCTGGAAGGAAGAAGATTATAAGATACACAAGATACGGGACTGTTATAATAAGTATGATTCAGTCCTTTGGTATAGCCGTTGGGCTTGAGAGCATGTCAGGTGGAGCCTTTATTCAGAATCCCGGTTGGTCATTCCGACTACTCACAATGATAACCCTGACATCGGGAACTGCCTTTATAATGTGGCTCGGTGAGCAGATAACAGAGAGGGGTATTGGCAATGGTATCTCCCTTATTATCTTCGCAGGTATTGTGGCAAGATTCCCCAATGCCGTTATAAGTACATTAAGGCTTATTCAGGCAGGGGAATTGAATATATTCTTTGTGATCTTTCTCGTTGCTATGATGGTTGCTGTTGTTGCTGTAATTATATTTATTGAGAGGGGGCAGAGAAAGATACCTATTCAATACGCGAAGAGGGTTGTAGGGAGGAAGGTCTATGGAGGACAGAGCACCCATCTTCCCCTGAAGATAAACACATCGGGCGTGATACCCCCGATATTTGCCTCTTCTATAATAATGTTTCCAGCTACAGTAGCAGGATTTATTGCTGTTCCCTGGGTTCAGGGTGTAGCGAAACAGCTCTCTCCAGGGACTATTTTTTATACCCTTCTTTATGTGGGTATGATATTTTTCTTTAGTTACTTTTATACTGCTGTTATATTTAATCCTGTTGATATAGCTGATAATTTAAAGAAATACGGTGGTTACATCCCGGGTATAAGACCGGGGCAGAAGACATCAGAATATATTTACAGGGTACTCACAAGGTTGACCTTTGTTGGTGCCATATACCTTGCCGTAATATGCATAATACCCGAGATCCTTATAAAGAGGTTTAATGTTCCCTTTTACTTTGGGGGTACATCGCTCTTGATTGTTGTAGGAGTTGCCCTTGATACTATCTCTCAGATCGAGTCCCATCTTGTTACAAGATCATATGAAGGATTTCTCAGGAAGGGAAGGATAAGGGGAAGGAGATAGGGAATCCAGTGAGTTTGAATGATCATAATAAAATCGCAGGATGAGATAGAAAAGATAGGGAGGGCCTGTAAGATAGTGGCCCAGATCCTTAGGGATCTAAGAGATATAGTAAAACCAGGAATAACCACAAAGGATATAGAGATATTCGTTGATAAAACAATAGCTGAGAAGGGTGCTGTTGCTGCCTTTAGGGGTTACAGAAATTATCCTTCCAGTGTGTGTACCTCTGTTAATGATCAGGTAGTACACGGTATCCCGTCGAACCTTAGGCTTAAAGAGGGTGACATCCTGAGCATTGATTTAGGTGTCTATCTTGATGGATTTTATGGTGATGGTGCTGTTACATTTCCTGTGGGAAAGATAAGTCCTGCGGCAGAAAGGCTCATTAAGGTCACAGAGGAGGCCCTTTATAAGGGAATTGAGAAGGCAAGACCTGGCAACAGGGTTTCTGATATATCGAGTTCGATTCAGAGGTATGTGGAGTCTCACGGTTATTCTGTTGTGAGGACCTTTGTCGGGCATGGAATAGGAAGGTCATTACATGAGGAACCCCAGGTACCGAATTACGGTAATCCAGGGCATGGGCCTCGATTGAGAGAAGGGATGACCCTTGCTATAGAACCAATGGTTAATGAAGGCACGTACGAAGTCAGGATACTCGATGATGGCTGGACAGCGGTAACCGCAGATGGGAGTCTATCAGCACATTATGAACATACCGTTGCGATTACAAAGAACGGCGCCAGGATATTGACTAAAATTGATTAAAAAATTTATAATTTTTAGTTAAAATGCCGAAAGAAGAAAATATTGAGGTACAGGGAACGATTCTTGAGACATTGCCTAACGCAATGTTTCGAGTGGAGTTAGAAAATGGGCAGGTGATACTTGCCTATGTCTCGGGTAAGATGAGGATGCATTTTATTAAGATACTGCCTGGTGATAAGGTGATGGTTGAACTTTCTCCATATGACCTGACAAAGGGCAGGATAACTTATAGATTCAAGTAAATCTATCAGGAGGAGAGATGAAGGTACGTTCGTCAGTTAAGGCTATATGTTCTAAATGTAAGGTAATAAAGAGAAAGGGTGTAATAATGGTAATTTGTGAAAATAAAAGACATAAACAGAGACAGGGATAGGAGGTCAAATGGCGAGAATAGCTGGTGTCGATTTACCAAAGAATGAGAGGATAGAGATAGGACTGACGAGGATATTTGGAATAGGTAGAACGCTATCGAGGCAGATACTTGATAAGACAGGCGTAAATCCTGATATAAGGGTAAAAGACCTCAAGGACGAAGATATTGTTAAGATAAGGAACATCATAGAAAGGGACTACAGGGTAGAGGGTGATCTGAGAAGAGAGGTTTCAATGAATGTAAAGAGGCTTATTGATATAGGTTGTTACAGGGGTTTGAGACATCGTCTCGGATTACCTGTCCACGGTCAGAGGACACGCACGAATGCCAGGACAAGAAAGGGACCACGCAAAACCATTATGGGTAAGAAGAAGGAGGCATAATATAGATGCAGAAGAAAAGAGGTTCAAAAAAGGAGAAAAAGAACGTAGTTTATGGAGCTGCCCACATTCAGGCAACCTTTAATAATACAATTGTAACCATAACGGACCAAAACGGTAATGTCCTAACATGGGCAAGTGCGGGCAGTCTGGGATTCAAAGGGTCGAGAAAAGGAACCCCTTACGCTGCCCAGATGGCAGCGGAATCTGCTGCAAAGAAGGCAATGGATTATGGATTAAGGCAGGTAGATGTCTTTGTTAAAGGACCAGGGGCTGGAAGGGAGTCAGCGATCAGGGCTATTCAGGCATCAGGTCTTGACATAAATCTTATAAAGGATGTAACGCCTGTTCCGCATAATGGTTGCAGACCTCCAAAGAGGAGGAGGGTATAATGGCAAGATATACAGGAGCTTTGTGCAGGGTTTGCAGAAGGGTTGGAGAAAAACTCTATCTGAAAGGTGACAGGTGTTATACAGAAAAATGCGGGATTGAAAGAAGGAAGTATCCTCCAGGACAGCATGGACAGAACAGGGGAAAACTCTCTGACTATGGTGTTCAGTTATTAGAGAAACAGAAGGTCAGAAAATATTACGGTCTTGGAGAGAGACAGTTCAGGCGTTATTTCCATGAGGCTGAAAAAAGAAAGGGCGTGACAGGAGAGGTGCTGCTTCAGCTTTTAGAGTTACGCCTTGATAATGTTGTCTACCGCATGGGATTTGCCCTTAATAAGAGGCAAGCCAGGGAAATGGTTACTCATGGTCATTTTCTTGTAAACGGGAGGCCAGTGAATATACCTTCTTATTCTGTGAGGCCCGGCGATGTTGTGGAAGTTAAAGAATCAAGCAGGAATATAGAATCGATCAAGGAAGGCATTGAAAGGATAGAACACAGGGGGCTTCCTGTTTGGATAGAGGTTGACCCTCAAAATTTCAGGGGCAAGGTTTTAAACGTACCATCACGAGAGGAATTACAACTCCCCTTGGAGGTACAGGAGCAGCTAATAGTCGAATTATACTCCAAGTGATTGGGAACTTAGAAGTTTGATGTATAAAATAAAGGCAGAGGAGGCCTTATGAATTTAAGGAAAAAAGGCTTTCAATTACCGGATAAAATCCGTTTTGAAGAAGAGACATTAACAGATACTTACGGGAAATTAATCGCTGAACCCTTTGAAAGGGGTTTTGGTACAACCATTGGTAACTCTTTAAGGAGGATCTTACTCTCTTCAATTGAGGGTGCAGCGGTCACTGCAGTGAAGATCGAAGGGGCTCTTCATGAATTTACCCATATACAGGGTGTCAAGGAAGACATCGCTGACATCATCCTCAATATAAAGAAGCTAAGATTCAAGATGTATACAGATGGCACAAAGGCTGCGACGATTAGGGTCACAGGTCCTGCCGTTGTTACAGGGGCTGATATTCATGTGGATTCAGGGGTTGATATATTAACGCAGGATTTACCTATCGCTACTGTTGACAAGGGTGCAACCTTCGAGATGGAGATGTACATCAGGAAGGGGAAGGGTTATGTGCCAGCAGAGATAAATAAGGAGCAGGATTTGCCTGTGGGGATGCTGGCAGTGGATTCAATATTCAGCCCGATAAAGAAGGTGAGCTTTCATGTAGAAAGGGCCAGGGTTGGAAGGGCTACGGACTTTGAC
>JBKBUB010000001.1:0-30964 GCA_046290925.1 Thermodesulfovibrionales bacterium
TACCTTGAGATAATTAACGAAAAAGGAGATATAATAGGCCTTGCCTTGCGCTCGGAGGTGCATGGCAACCCTCTCCTCATGCATCGTGTAGTTCATGTCCTTGTCTTTAATGAAAAGGGGGAGATTCTTTTACAGAAAAGGTCTAATAATAAAGATGTGGCACCAGGGAAATGGGATACCTCTGTGGGAGGACATGTCAATCCCGGGGAGGATCTAATTAGTTCTGCCATAAGAGAGATGAACGAGGAACTCGGGATACTAAAGGATGACCTTAAATACCTTTATTCTTATGTTCATACTAATCTATATGAAACTGAACATGTCACAACCTTTGGTATTGTTCATGATGGTGGTGTTTCCTTTAACAGAGAAGAGATTGAAGAGGTGCGGTTCTGGAGCATAGAAGAAATCAAAAAATGCCTCGGCACAGGAATATTGAGTGATAACTTCGAACAGGAAATAGATATATACCTGTCTTCTTTAAACCCCTCTCGATAGGCTGTAAATGTATTTATGTATCTGAATATTGAGCCTAACATTCAGTCTATCCTCGATAATCCATCTTGATATTCTTTCGGGATCGATCATCCCGAAGGCAGGAGAAAAAAGGACATTGCACCTCTTGGTCAGTGAATGGGTTTTAATAAATTCCCTTGCCCATTCATAATCTGTTCTACTACAGAGGACAAACTTTACTTCGTCCTGTTTTTTCAGAAGTGCCAGATTTGAAAGCATCATCTCTGAGGCCATGCCACTTCCAGGGGTCTTTATGTCCATTATGATTATTGCCTCTTTATTGACTTTGCTGATATCTATGGAGCCATTTGTCTCAATAAGCACTGTGTAACCATCGTTAATGAGTTTATTAATTAGAGGTAATACCTCATCCTGAATGAGGGGTTCGCCGCCTGTTATTTCTACGAGATCGAGACCTGACTTCCTAACCTCCTCCATAACCTCTTCCTGGGTCATCTCAAAACCATCTTCATAGGCATAGGTTGTATCACAATATGAGCATCTGAGGTTACAGCCGCTCAGCCTTACAAATATGCATGGAAGCCCTGCATAACTCGATTCACCCTGAATGCTGCTGAATATCTCGCAAATCTTCATTTATCCAACATCTTGATTATCTCTTCAAGGTCTCCTAATCTGTCAATGACAAAGTCCGCATCCTTTATCATTTCATAGGGTCTGTATCCATAAGTTACAGAGACTGTTCTTAGACCTGCTGCCCTTCCTGCCTCAATGTCGAGATTGCTATCACCAACTATTATTGCCTCCTGTGGCTTCACATCGAGTTCTGCTAAGACCTTTAAGATTGGTAATGGTGATGGCTTTTTCTCAGGCGTGCTATCGCTGCCTATTATGGCATCAAAGAAGTTGCTAAGGCCCAGTCCCTCAAGTATCCTTCTTGAGAGGGCCTCCCTTTTATTTGATATAACCGCCTTTTTATATTCCCTCAGTCTTTCGAGGGTAAGACGCACATTAGGATAGGTATCCGTATTATCAAGTAAGTGAGCACTGTAATATTCGAGAAATCTATCCATTACAGTCCTCCTAACATCGTCATTGCCATTAAAATTTGTGGTAGAGAGGAGTTTCTCAATTAATCTCGATATTCCCTCACCAACCAGTTTTATGGTATCCTTTGTGGTGAGAGGTGAAAGGCCATAGGGTCCTATGGCATAATTAATTGCGTCGGTAATATCCCTGCTCGAATCTATTAGTGTTCCATCGAGGTCAAAGATAATGAGCTTAATGGGCATAAAAGATTATAACACAAGGAGAATGAAGGCTGCCTTCTTATATGATGAAATATTCCTCAAGCATGAGACCCCTCAGTGGCACCCGGAGAATAAGGAAAGGCTCATTTCGATAGTAAAGGGCCTTAACGTCTCGTCCCTCTGGGACCGTCTTGCACATGTCGGTTTCGAAAAGGCAGGTTTCGAGGATGTGTTGCTTGTGCATACCCGTGAATATGCGGAGAGGTTAAGGGTTTTTAAGGAAGGTTACATTGACCCTGATACATATGTGTCAGGAAGAAGTGTCGAGGTCGCCCTTTGTGCTGTTGGGGCCCTTAAGAAAGCAGTAGATCTCTGTAAAGATGGCATGATAAGGCGCGTCTTCTGTGCTGTAAGACCACCAGGGCATCATGCCGAGGCTGACAGGGCGATGGGATTTTGTATCTTTAATAACGTTGCGATTGCTGCAAGGTATGCGCAGAGGTCAGGCTTTAAAAAGGTCATGATAGTAGACTTCGATGTTCATCACGGTAACGGTACCCAGCATATCTTTGAGGATGATGACTCGGTCTTTTATTTCAGTACCCATCAATACCCTCATTATCCTGGCACAGGAAGCGAGTCAGAGAAAGGCAGGGGTAAAGGCGAAGGATATACAAGGAACTTTCCGATGACGCCTGGCTCAGGGGACAGGGAGTACCTGCATATTTATAACGATATCCTTCCAGAACTTGTCGAGGGGTTTTCGCCAAATATAATAATCGTTTCCGCAGGCTATGACATCCGTTCAGAGGACCCTCTTTCATCCATTAGGGTCTCAGGTGACGGAATAAGAGGGATAGTGAGGTCTATCCTTCATCACAACCTGCCAGTGATATTCTCTCTCGAGGGAGGTTATGACCTTAAGGCACTTGCTGATTCTGTCTTAATAACTATTGAAGAGATGCTCAAGGATTGATTATCGCGGTCTCTTTTTCCTCGAAAAGTCAACCTTAACGACCTTTTCTTCTTTTATTGACTCGCCCCCTTTGTCTTCTGACGCACTTTTGCTGCCTTCTTCAATCTTTCCCTCTTCTGTCGTCTCAGGTGAGACAATAAATTGTGAGCGTAATTCAGGGGAGAAGACAAATATAATATCATCAGAGGGTATGAAACATCTCTCAGGCGTTGTGCCGAATACAAGGGTTGCAGAGATACCGCTGTCATCCCAGGAAAAGTTCATCCTCTGATTAAAGACAAGGATAATGCCATTTTTCTTTTCCTCTTCCGTGAAACCCCTTTTACCAATCATTACATTATCAGAGTACCTCACGAGGATGAAGACCCTTCCTCCGAGGTTCAACATCTCATAGAAGACCTTTTTCTTTAACTCATTTATTTCTTTCTGCATGAATGATTTTAACATATTGACAAAGAATGTGTGTTGCATTTAACCTTATACCTATAAAAGGTAGCAGTTTTATTCCACTATTTTGTTGATATTGCTCAAGAATTTACCTTAATGTCGCAAAAATTCGGAGGCTGGCATGCATCAAATGAATGGGGGAAGGGGCTTAAGGCTATAGTGCGATAGTGCTACAGTGCTACAGTGCGACAGTCGCACCTCGCTCGGTCGCACTTTGCAGTCAGTCGCACGGTCGCTCGGTCGCACTAAAATATCAGGCTAATTTTTGCAAAGTTTGGGTATAAAAGGCATGACAGGCGAGACGCCTGTCCTACTATATTTTTTACAGACCTTGGTAGGACAGCCGTCTCGGCTGTCCAGAAATTAGGAGATGGAGAGCAAAATAATATAACTCGGTGATAAACAATGGTTTCGGGTATTTTAGCTTAAAAACTTTTGACATTACTTTTTTGGTTAAAAGGAGGTTGCAATGGTAAAGATTGTTGTTGCCGGTGCAATGGGAAGGATGGGGAGTCGTATAACGGCTCTGTCGAGGGAATACGAAGACATAAATCTTACAGGTGTTTTTGAAAAAAAAGGGCACAAGGATATAGGAAAGGATATAGGGCATCTCCTTGGAATTGGTGATAGAGGAATTGCCCTCGAGGATGGATTGGAAAAGGTTATCGATAGGGCAGATGTTATAATTGATTTCACACACACGAGTTCAACCATAGAGCATCTCAGGCTTGCCTCGTCTAAGGGGAAGGCGATGGTTATAGGAACAACTGGCTTTATTAAAGAAGAGTTAGATGAGATCAGAAGATTGACAGAGAACATTCCTTGTGTTATGGCTCCTAATATGAGTGTTGGCGTTAATCTGCTGCTAAAAGTTCTTAGGGATATAGCAATAGTTTTGGGAGATGAATATGATATAGAGATAATAGAGGCCCATCACAGGCTTAAGAAGGATGCCCCAAGCGGAACCGCAATGAAAATGGCTCAGGTAATAGCCTCTGCATTGAATAGAAACCTTGACGATGTTGCCATCTATGCGAGAAAAGGCATGATTGGTGAAAGGACAAAAAGAGAAATAGGCATCCAGACAATTAGGGCAGGAGATATAGTTGGTGAACACACCGTTCTTTTTGGAGGTCTGGGTGAACGGATAGAGATTACCCATAAGGCATCAAGCAGGGATACCTTTGCAAGGGGAGCTCTAAGAGCCGCGATCTGGGTTAGTGGTAAGGCACCAGGTCTTTATGATATGCAGGATGTGCTTGAACTAAGGTGAAGGAACTATCTTATGTTTAAGCCTCTTTTTTTCGTACATGGCTTTGTCAGCCTGAATCAATAGTTCTTCAATAGAAGATGGGTTTTGAGGATTGCTATAATATCTGATTCTCGAAAAGTTCTTTTGAGCACCTTTGATGTTTCTATCAAGGCGACATCTCCTTCTTTGTGACCAAATCTATCATTGATCAGTTTAAGATCGTCGATAAATGTGTACCATTTTTCAGGAGATGTGAAATTCTAACAACTCAGGTATATCCTTCAGGGCCTTTAAGAACTGCATCAATTGGGAGTAATCCCTGTACCTGAGTGAAAATTCTTGCTCAATGATCCCTTCTTTTTTATAGAATCTAACCTTTGTATCAAGGATTTTTATATTAAAGCCTTTAAGAGATTCTGACATCTTTAATTCATCGGTTCCCTTCGATTTTATTATAAGGGTAGAATAACGGTTTCTCGGGAGTATTTCCTCAATATTTCTGAAGATCACAAGATTCAAAAAAACAAGAAAGAATGTAAAGAAGGCTACGGTATATTGTCCAAATCCTACAGCCATTCCAATGGCACTTACTATCCAGAGGGTTGCGGCAGTTGTCAACCCCCTTATGGTTACTCCATGCTTTAGTATAACGCCCGCACCGAGAAATCCTATGCCCACAACAATCTGGGCAGCAATCCTGGCCGGGTCAGTATTCGTTCCGTATATAGTATGGACATGCAAAGAGGCAATAGTAAAAAGACAGGAGCCAAGGCATACGAGCATCTGGGTTCGAAAGCCCGCATATTGTCCCCCAACCTGTCTTTCTATTCCGATAAGACCACCAAGGACTGCTGAAATTATAAGTTTTATTAAGTTTTCCAATGCATCTCCAGAGGCTAACCTATAATAACCCACCAGTTGCATAAATTTGGAGGCTGGCATGCCTCAAATATAGGCTTAAGGCTTTAGGCGATAGGCGATCGGAGAGAGGCAAGTAGCCTATTCTCTTCAGCCTTCAGCCTATAGCCTATTCACCGCTTCACCTATTAACCTATTAACCTAATATCAGGCTAATTTTTGCAACGTTTGGGATAATTATACCTTAATTGGTTATAATATTTTATGATAGGTTCAGAAGAAAAAAGTCTTTCAAATAGACAAGAAAAGATCAGGGAGATAATAAATATATCCTCGGAGTATCTCCATGGTAAGGACAGGCCTTTGGAACTTGCCCTACTCACCTTCTTTTCGAGAGGCCATCTGCTTATCGAGGACCTTCCCGGCCTTGGAAAGACAACCTTAGCCATAGCTATTGCAAAGCTCTTGGGCCTTAGTTTCGGGAGGATCCAGTGCACAAGTGACCTGCTTCCAACAGATATAACAGGCCTTTCGATCTATAACAAAAACACCGGAGAGTTCGAGTTTCACGAGGGACCCGTATTCAATAATATAGTCCTTGTTGACGAGATAAATAGGGCAACGCCAAAGACTCAGAGCGCCCTTCTCGAGGCGATGGGCGAGAAACAGACAACGATCGAGGGAAGGACTTACAAACTGCCGAGACCTTTTTTCGTAATAGCTACGCAGAATCCAGCAGAGCAGTTCGGTACCTTTCCTTTGCCTGAATCGCAAATGGACAGGTTCATGATGAAGATAAGCATTGGTTATCCATCAAGAGAGGCAGAAAGGGATATACTGCGAGGAGGCAGTAGGAGGGAGGAACTTTACTCTCTTAAGCCTGTCATGGAAAAGGACGAGGTATTAGAGATTCAGGAATCCATAAAGAAGAATGTCTTTGTCTCTGAGAGGATACTGGATTACATCCTCGATATTGTTGAGGCAACAAGGACAAGTAGGTATACCTTAGCAGGCATATCAACAAGGGGCGTGCTTTCCATAATAAATGCCGCAAAGGCAAGGGCTTTCTTCAGCGGAAGAGACTTTGTTATACCTGAAGATATAAGGGATCTATCTGAATACACGATGCCTCACAGGATCCTCTTCAAAGATGAATATGAGGGTTCTGATAAAAAGGAGATTATAAGATCGATCTTGGAAGAGATTCCCGTCCCAGTGTAATCAGAATAAAAAAGGCAGGTTGGATTTACATCCTTCTAACCATATTGCTGGGCATTGGTGCCGTAAATACCGGTAACAATCTAATCTATATTATTGTCTCTGCCTTTCTAAGCTTCATGGCCCTTTCAGGCTTTTTCGGTAAGAGGAATATCTCTAATCTCGACATTTATATCGAGTTCCCTGAGGAGGTCTTTGCATCGAGAAAGACAATGGTTAAGGTAACCCTCAGAAATAAAAAGAGATCCTTCCCAGCCTTTCTCATTAAGGTCAGGATTGGAAATAATTATGTCCTTTATCCCTTTGTGGGGCCTAAAAATGGCTCATTACGCTACATCGAGGTTACCTTCCCATCGAGAGGAATTCACGAGATTAATGATATTTCTATCTGCTCGGTCTTCCCCTTTAATTTTTTTAAAAGGTGTAAAAGGCTTAGGCTAAATAAAAGCGTAATAGTCTTTCCCGAACCAAGGGGATATGGTCATTTAGATCAGGAGTTTAAAGGCCTGAGAAAAAGAGGAGAAAAACAGAGCGAAGAAAGGGGATATGAAGGAGACCTTTTATCCCTGAGGGATTATATCCCTGGAGACCCTCTTAAGTATATCCACTGGAAGGCATCTGCAAAGACAGAGAGGTTTAAAACTAAGGAGTTGTCGAGCTTGAAGACAACACCAACTTTAATCGATATTGAGAGACTCAGAGGCAGAAATGTGGAAGAGAAACTATCTTATGCAACCTTCCTCGTTTTGAGATATTCGAAGATAGGCCTTCCTTTTATTGTCAGGATAAAGGGAAGGGTATTCAGCGTATCAAAAACAGAAGGGATTATATCCTCTACAAAGAGGGAGATATTAAGGGAACTTGCACTTTACTGATGAGAAAAGATGGCTGGAGAATTAGAGATGTTGTTACCCTGATAAGTTATGTAGCGGCGATTACAGGGTTTATCCCTGTTCTCAGATATATCCATACTGCCTACATCATCCTTTTCCTGGTCCTGTTTTCTGTTTCCATTTATTTTGAAAAGAGGGGTTCTTTTCTTCCAAGGTGGTTTCTGAACCTTTTGTCCTTGCTCATTGTCTTCTTTGCCTTTTTCAGGGTTGACAGGGATAATCTCGTAACGACCGCTGTGGAGACCCTCCTGATACTTGAGGGCATAAAATTGATGGAGGATAAGAAACCGAGAGACCATCTCCAGATATACATAATATCAGTATTTCTCATTGCAGGTTCAGCCCTTCTCACGCTCAATATATCCTTTGTCCTTTATTTCGCCTTTTTTACCTTTGTCTTCACATCAGGTATCATAATGCTGACCTATCAGAGCGAATCAGGTGACCTTGTTATGGATGTGAAGACGGTCATCAAAATCCTTTCAAGGTCCCTTCTACTGCCGATTCTGGCTATTCCTTTAACGGTTCTATTCTTCGTGATCCTTCCGAGAACAAGTTTTCCATTTTTGAATTTCTTGAACAGGGAGGCTGCACACTCAGGATTTACTGACTCTGTTACACTCGGCAAGGTCTCCGAGATTCAGGAGGTTAATACAATCGCCTTCAGAGTAAACATGGAGAGGATAAGGGATGACCAGCTTTACTGGAGAGGTATAGTCCTCGATTATTTTGATGGTTCTTCCTGGAAGGTTGGGGAAGAGGGAGAAGGGGATACCACGCCCTTGCAGGGGAAGGGTATAAGACAAACGATCTATCTTGAGCCCTATGAGAACAGATTCCTTTTTGCCCTTGATAAACCTCTCTCTGTAAGTATAAAGAAGGCCAAGATAACAGAAGGGGTCTCTTTCATACTTCCTGATATTGTCTCGAGTCGAATTCGATATGAGGCATACTCCAATCCTTCTGATTTACTACCTGAGTCTAACGTCAACAGGAAGAGATACCTTCAACTACCTGACAGGGATATGGAAAGGCTGAAAAGACTCGCCTTAGAACTGAAAGGTAAGGATGATGAGGAGACAGCAACATCAATAATGAGCCATCTCAAAAAGGATTATTCCTATACCCTCAAAAGACTCCCTATCTCTGATAACCCTATTGAGGATTTCCTGTTTAATCATAGAAAGGGTAACTGCGAATACTTTGCCTCTTCAATGGCTGTCATATTGAGGATCAATGGAATACCCTCGCGGCTTGTGGGCGGTTACAGGGGAGGTCATTATAATGATGTAGGTGGTTATTATCTCATCTCCCAGAGGAATGCCCATGTCTGGGTAGAGGCCTATATCAATGGGAAGGGATGGCTGAGGTATGATCCGACCCCATCAGTTCCTGAAGGCCTTAGCAAGAGAAGAGATATCCTTCTTAAGGCAAGGCTCATGCTCGATGCTATTAATTATTACTGGAATGCCTTTGTTATATCTTATGACCTTTCAAAGCAATTATCTTTATTCAACAAGGTAAGGAATATAAAGAGACCTGTTATCGATTTAAGAATCGAGGGGAAGAGGTTTATAAGGTATCTTGTCATTTTTCTTGTTTTTATAACCATAGTATTTTTTATGAGGTTGGTATTAATTCAGATAAGGATACCCATAGAGGAGAGACTTGTCATGAAATTTATGAGGATAATGAAGCGGTATGGTTATATAAGAAAAGACTCACAGGGGCTTGAGGAGTTTGCCTCTACAATAGATGAACCATTACTGAGAGAAAGAGCCTCAGCCTTTGTGAAGGAAATAGAACCTTATCTATTCGGTCATTATTCAATTAATAGAGAAGCGAAGGAAAGACTAAAAAAGACCATTAAGGATATCAAATAATACATTGCTATAAGCCTTTATACCTGCCTTTACGTCCCATCTTGAACGGTCTCTGTTGTCTACGATATTACTGATACCCCTTATCTCAAGTAAATCCTTTCCGAAGACCTCACAGACATGGGCAACAGCGGCACCCTCCATGTTTTCGCATATGGCATTGTATTTATCTCTAAGTTTGATTGCTCTTTCTGCAGTACCGGTTATAGTTGAAAGGGTAACAAAATTTCCTGCCTTTAATGTAGCTTTAGTCTTCCTTTTTACCAGATTAACAATCCCTTTATTAAGGGGAAATTCATTGAAGAGTCTTTTCTTCCCTTTCTTAAGAAGAGGAATGTTTATGAAATCCAGACCATGAAAGCCGTCCTTTATGATGACCCCCTCATCACCATAAAACTCCTTTTCAGCAATTGCCACATCTCCCACTGATAGACCTGAAGATGGGTAGGCCCCTGCTATGCCAAAGAGGATGAGGAGGTCAGGGAAGAATTTTTCAACTAAATAGGTTGCTCCTATAGCAGCATTGGTCTTTCCGATACCTGATATAATGAGCGAGAGCTTATTTTTGTTGATCCTTCCTGAGTATATGTTAAAGGGATGACTTGAAACCCTTTTTAGGTATCCTGAAAACTGATCTTCCTCAGGCGTTGGACAAATCAGGCCGATCTTCATTCCCTCAACTGCCCATTTCCTAAGACTATGAATTTTGTACATGTAAGTTCCTCAAGCCCCATTGGACCCCTGGCGTGTATCTTATCAGTAGAAATGCCTATCTCTGCGCCTAAACCAAATTGATAGCCGTCATTGAGCCTTGTTGAGGCATTGACAAAGACAGCAGAGGAATCAACCTCTCTCAAGAATCTCATCGCCCTGTCATAGTTCATCGTAACGATGGCATCAGAATGGGCAGAACCATATCTCGCAATATGTTCCATTGCCTCATCCATATCTCTCACCACCTTAACATTCAGCACAAGGTCGAGATACTCCCTGTAATAATCCTCCTCCTTTACCTCCTTTATATCAGGATAGATTGACACTGTCTTGGTACATCCCCTTATCTCAACTCCGGCATCTTCGAACCTCTTGAGCATCCCTGGCAGAAATCCCTCTGCAACAGGTTCATCAACAAGCATCGTCTCCATAGCATTGCATGTGCCAGGCCTTTGAACCTTCGCATTAAAGCATATCTCTTCAGCCATTATAAGGTCCGCATCCCTGTCAACAAAGACATGACATACCCCCTTATAATGCTTGAGAACCGGTATCCTCGAATTCTCTGTAACAGTCCTTATAAGGCCTTCGCCACCCCTCGGTATTATGAGGTCTATGATACCTTCGAGCTTGAGCATCTCCATTATTGCCTCCCTCTCGGGTATATCAAGGAATGATATGACACCCTCATGAATACCTTCTCCTTTTGCCACATCCCTAAGGACATTTACGATGGCCCTGTTTGAGTTTATGGCTTCCGAACCGCCCCTTAGTAGTACAGCATTGCCTGCCTTAAGGCAAAGGCTCGTTGCATCGGCAGTAACATTAGGCCTTGATTCATAAATAATTCCTATAACACCTATGGGAACCCTCATCCTGCCAACCATCATCCCGTTTGGCCTCTGCCACATCCTTGTTATCTCGCCAACAGGGTCAGGTAACTGGGCAACCTCCATGAGTCCCTGAGACATCTCATTAATCCTTCTTTCGTTTAATGTAAGTCTGTCTACAAGTGCTTTTGAAAGACCCTTTTTCTCAGCAAATTCAATATCTTTTTTATTTTCTGCTATCAATTCCGATGCCCTTTCCTTAAGTGCTTGAGCCATTCTTATAAGAGTCTGGTTTTTCTGAAAAGAAGATGCCTTTGCAATTGAACGTGCCCCATCCTTTGCCTCAAGTGCAATCTTATGAACATAGCCTTTTATATCCATAAATACCTCCAGATACTGCAAGAGTCTTATAAAGTATAACAGAAAGACTTGTAATAGTGCGATACGCTCTCCCCTGGCTCGGCTCATATAACAAATTTTTTTGAAAATTAAGTTAAAATCAATAATGAAAGCTGCCAGGCTTTATAGCTTCAATGATATTCGGATAGAGGACATCCCTGTTCCAGAGGTTGGCCCAAAGGAGGTGCTTATAAGGACAAAGGCCTGTGGTATATGCTCAGGCGATGTAATGCCTTGGTATATTGAGAAGAAGGCACCCCTTGTTTTAGGTCACGAGCCCAGTGGAGAGATAGTGGAATTCGGCAGTAACTCCTCAGAAATAGAGACTCAAGATTCAAGATTCAAGATTGGTGACAGGGTCTTTGTCCATCACCACGCACCATGCATGAACTGTAGATACTGCCTTCGAGGAGACTATGTACAGTGTAAGACATGGCGCAACTCAAGGATCATCCCTGGTGGCATCTCTGAATTCATCGTCATCCCTGAAATTAATCTCAGGAATGATACCATACTCCTCCCCGATGTGATTAGTTTTGAGGATGCAACGCTGATTGAACCCACAGCCTGTGTTGTAAAGTCCCTCAAGAGGGCAGGGATAAGGAAGGGAGACACCGCCTTTATTATCGGTCTCGGTGTAATGGGACAGATACATATCCTCCTTGCCAGGGAGTTTGGTATTGATAGGATAATAGCTGCTGATATGGTGGAATTCAGGTTGAAGAAGGCCCTCGAGTTCGGTGCTGATCACGTGATAGACATTAAAAAGGAGGATATATTTGAAAAGATAAGGGATCTGACTGATGGAAAAGGTGCCGAGATAGTAATAGTTGGGCCAAACAGCGTCGAGGCCATGATGACAGGTCTCGGAGCGGTCTCGAGGGGAGGGAGTGTGGTGCTGTTCACGCCTGCCCGACCTGGTGAGATTCTCAAGATTGACCCGAATGAGATATACTTTAGGGATATAAACATAGTGACTTCCTATTCCTGCGGACCTGATGATACGATTATGGCTATGAAGTTCATTGAACAGGGGATCATTAGTGCCAATAAACTGGTCACACACAGGTTTACGATTGATGAGACAGAAAAGGCCTTTCGCATCACCGCAGCGGCAAGGGATTCACTTAAGTGTATAATTGTATTTTAGGAGGGCATATGTCTGCAGAAAGAAAGAGCAGGCTTTACAGACACAGAGGAGATTTCACATGGAAAGGTATAAAAACAGAAAGATACAAACCGAAAGGTGGTGACTGGGCAGATATTGTGAGGCGTGTCCTAATTGGAAATCACGGTGAGGCAGCAAGGTTTCATCTTCGCTACTTTGAGATATTACCTGGAGGCTACAGTAGCTTTGAAAGACACAGACATGAGCATGTAGTTATCTGCGTAAGAGGAAGAGGACAGGTACTAACAGGAAAGAGGAGACATACAATGAATTTCCTTGATACACTCTATATAGCCCCTGAAGAACCCCATCAACTGAGCAACCCCTTTGATGAGCCCTTTGGGTTCTTCTGTATCGTGAATGCAAGGAGGGATAAACCGAAGATATTGAAAAGTAGCGCGGGTGCTGGGAGAACTTGCAATTTTGTATCCTCCTAACCAAATAATGCATTTTTTCGGGCTAAAAGTTTATGTATAAAAAGATCCTGGCAGCAGTAAATGAGCATATCAATTCAGAGGTCACGGCCCGATATGCCCTCAATCTTGCGAAGGCCTGTGAGGCCAAATTATTTCTATGTTTTATAGCTGAAAGGGATACCCCTGTATCAGTTATCGAAAAGGCAGAGGATGCGATGAAGAGGCTTTTTATCGAGGCAGAGAGACTGGGCATCCCTGTGGAGAGTATCACAGAGACAGGTGATGTGGTGAGAGAGATTGAAAGGATCGTTAATCTTGAGAAAATAGATATAGTCTTTGCCTCAACAAGAAGGGAGGATATTGAGAAGAGGTTCTATGCAGGTACCATAGCGAGAAACCTTTCTTTGAAGCTACCATGTTCAGTCGCCCTCGTGAGGGTCGTACATATGGGAAGGGCCCATCCAAAAAACATACTCGTTCCATTAAAGGCAAGGATAGATCACATAAGAGAGAGGGCTTACTTCATATCAAAGATGTCCGAGGCATTTCGTTCAAAGGTTTCCATCTTTCATGTCACAAGACCGATCACGAGATTCTTTCATGGTGAGATACATCTAACCCCTGCGCAATGGGAGAGAAAACTACCCGAGGATATAACGGATCTTATGGAGCACCTCACAAGACAGGGGGTTCTCCATGATAGAAGGCTCATACCTGGTGCCACGGCAAAGAGCATAACTGTAGAGGCAGCAGCAAAAAGGCATGACCTCATAATAATGGGCGCCAGTGAGAGAAGCCTTCTAAGTTCTCTACTGAAGGGGAACCCTGTAGAGGATGTGTTAAGAGAGACACCCTGCGATCTGATAATCCACAAACCAAGACATGAAGATTAACAATCTTTCAAAGGAAGAGGTCATCCATCACCTCGTTACATCCGAGAAAGGCCTATCAGAGGAGGAGGCAAGAAAAAGGCTCTCAGAATTCGGTCCCAATGAGATAAGAGAGGTAAAAAAGAAGCCTCTTTCAATAAGATTCCTTAAGCAATTCACCCATCTCCTCGCCATCCTCCTATGGATTGGCGCCGGGCTTGCCTTCCTTTCTGATTATCTCCATCCAGGCGAGGGTATGCTCACCTTAGGCCTTGCCATAATAGGGGTTATATTTATCAATGCCTTCTTTACCTTTATTCAGGAATACAGGGCAGAGAGATCAATTGAGAAACTGAGGCTCCTTCTGCCCTTCAGGGTAAAGGTTATAAGAGAAGGAAAGGAAAAGGATATAGAGGCAAGGGATATAGTGCCAGGGGATTTAATCATCCTCTCAGAGGGCGATAGGGTTCCTGCTGACTCAAGGCTTATTGAGACATCCTATCTGATGGTAAATAATGCCTCCCTTACAGGGGAATCAGAACCTGTCCCTTTACAGCCAGAACCATGTGAGGGTGATTTAATCGGAAGCAGCAATATTGCCTTTGCAGGGACTACTGTTGTTAGCGGCTCAGGAAAGGCCATAGTCTTTTCAACAGGCATGAGAACTGAGTTTGGAAGGATTGCCTACCTGACGAGTGCTGTTGAAGCAGGATTAAGCCCCCTACAGAAAGAGATTATTAAGGTAACGAGGATAATAGCCTTCATAGCAACAATCATGGGCATTATATTCTTTACCATTGGGCACCTGATAGGAAAGGGATTCTGGGAAAATTTTATCTTTGCCATAGGTATCATCGTGGCTAATGTTCCTGAAGGACTGTTACCAATCGTCACCCTCTCCCTTGCCATGGGGAGTCAGAGGATGGCTAAGAAGAAGGCTCTTATAAAGACCCTGACATCTGTTGAAACCCTCGGTTCTGTAACAGTTATTTGCACAGACAAGACAGGAACCCTTACACAGAACAGGATGGTTGTAAAGGATTCATGGACGATAGATAAAAAGGAGAGCACCTCAGAACTTCTCTTGAAGACAGCGTATCTCTGTAACAATGCAAGATTTATTGAAGGGGAATACAGAGGTGATCCAACAGAGACAGCCCTCCTTAAGTATGCGAGGGAAGAGATAGGGGATCTGGAAGCAGAAAGGATAACCGAAATACCTTTTGATTCTGAGAGAAAGAGGATGACGACCTTACACAGGCTAAAGCCCGAAGCCTGGCTTAAGGATCTCAACCTCCGGCCCCTATTGGCTTTCACAAAGGGTGCCCTCGAGAGTGTATTACCACTTTGCGACCAAATCCTGATAAATAATGAAATAGTTCCTCTCAAGGACAACCAGGTAAACCAGATAATAGATGCAGCCCATTCATTAATGGACAGGGGTCTCAGGGTTCTTGCCTTTGCCTTCAGGGAGATAGATGTGCAAGACTCCTTTACCTTCAGCCTTCAGCCTTCAGCTATTGAAAAAGATATGATCTTTCTCGGCCTTATAGGTCTTGAAGACCCGCCGAGGCCCGAGGTACAGGAAGCCATCAGTAAATGCCATGAGGCAGGGATAAGGATAATCATGATAACAGGAGATGGTAGCAGGACAGCCCTGGCGATAGCAAGGGAAATAGGTCTTGTTAAGGATAATCCCGTGATTATAGAAGGACCCGAGTTTATCAAAATGAGCGATAGCGAGCTAAGGAAAAGTCTTTCACAGAAAGAGGTGATATTTGCGAGGATGACGCCAAAGCACAAACTCAGGGTTGTAACGATACTGAAAGAAGAGGGAGAAAGGGTTGCCGTTACAGGAGATGGGGTGAATGATGCACCTGCCCTTAAGAAGGCAGATATTGGTATCGCCATGGGCATTGCCGGCACTGATGTGGCGAAGGAAGCGGCAGATATGATCCTTATGGATGACAACTTTGCAACTATCGTAAATGCCATTGAGGAGGGAAGGGCAGTTTATGAAAATATAAGGAAATTCATAAGCTATATCTTCTCATCCAACATTCCAGAGATAGTCCCTTATCTTGCCTATGTCTTATTCAGGATCCCCCTTCCCCTTACGATTATGCAGATACTCGCCGTTGACTTAGGAACTAACATGCTTCCTGCTTTAGCCCTTGGGGCAGAGAAACCTACACCAGAGGTGATGAAAAGACCACCGAGATCACCTGAAGAGAGGCTATTGAATCTAAAACTCTTAATGCGTGCCTATCTCTTTCTCGGACCAATTGAGGCGGTAGCAGGTCTTTTCGGATTCTTCTATGTCCTAAACTCTGGAGGCTGGAAGGGCGAGATGCTTCCCCTAAACAATATCCTCTATATGCAGGCAACAACAGCCTGCCTAACAGCAATAATCATAACCCAGATTGCGAATGTCTTTGCCTGCAGGTCTTTCAATGAATCCATCTTCAGGATAGGTTTCTTTTCTAACAAACTCATATTTATCGGTATAGCCTTTGAGATCGCCCTACAGACCTTCATAGTTTACCATCCGTTGGGAAACACGATATTCTCGACATCGCCGATACCATTGAGGGCATGGCTTATCCTTATACCCTTTGCCATAACCCTCTTTTCTGCTGAAGAGATAAGAAAGGCAATCGCGAGGAGATTACCTTAATTCGCTCTTTAACCTTTCAATGGCCCTCGAAAACATCCTTTCGTATCTTTTATCATGCTCTTCGATAAACTCTGATAGTCTCTCCTGAAGGGCCTCATCAACCGTGAGGTTCGCCTGAACCACTCTACCATCAGGAAGCCTGACAGGCCTCACCCTGAGATGGGGGTTCTGTTCAATAGCGGCCCTCACCTCTTGAATCGCCTTATCCTTCAGATCATTGTATTCCCTTTGAATTCTTCTTATGACATTTAATGCCTCTTCTACAGCGATGATATCTCTTCGCTCCTTGATAGTTTCTAATGAGATCAGGGCCTCTCTCTTCTGATTTAATTCTTCCTCAGATATATTCAGTCTAATCAAATCAGTGAGGTTTTTCTGAGCCTCTACTATGTTCTCCCTCTTTGCCCCCTTTAACCTCTCGACCATCTGTTCTACTGTTAACTCACCTCTGAAAAAAGAGGCAAGGGTTGTCTTTATCTTTTCCTTATCCCTGATTTCAAGCTTTTCCTCCTCTGTAAGTGTCTTTATATCCTTCACCTTCTCAAGGGCCTTCTCCAGTGCTGTCTTCACCTCTCCCATTTATATTCTCCTTTCTCCGATTCTACTGATTTTTCTTTTATCCATGCCATAATAGTTACCCCTTTTAAGAACCTCCACTATATTGTCTTCTGTAACAGGCTCATCGAATTCTGTATAACAGGATCCAACATCTACAGGTCTGTGGGCATCAGAACCTCCTGTATAAGGCAGTCCCAGATCCCTTGCTACATCAATGGCCTTCTGATTCAGATGATACATATTAAGACCATTAAATCCTTCGATTGCAGAAAACCCCTTCACCTTTCTTATAGTATCACCCATGCTATTTACTCCCCTGTAGGGATGGGTAGGGATTATAACACCACCTGCTAAATTAACAATATCTATCACCTCATTAAGTGGAATGTCCTTGATATGTAATCTGTCAGTGTTAACTCCAAAGATAAGACAATGACCATCAGGAGTTGAGAACTCAACACCGCGAAGTATCTTTATTGAATTATATTTGTGCCTCAGTGATTCAACAAACTCTGAGGCCTCATAGGAATAATGCTCTGTGAAGGCTATGGCGTCAAGACCTGACTCTATAGCTTTATCGATAATCTCCTCTGGCTCAGAGTCATTGTCTCCGCTGTACTTCGAGTGAATATGAAGATCTACTCTACTCATTCTCTTCAGTCAATATGATAACATCAAAGGAGAATTAATTCCAATTATGGGTTATAATTATTCATGTTTAGAAAACTGACAAGTTTCATAGTCTTCCAGATTTTTCTCTTATCCTTTTCTATCTCAGCCTCCTCAGGTCAGGAAAGGATGGATATCGTTGTAAGTATTTACCCCCTCAAAGACATAGTTGAGCAGGTTGGAGGAGAAAAAGTCAGGGTTGATTTTGTAATCCCTCCCGGTGCCTCTCCCCACACCTTTGAGCCTAAGCCATCGGATATAAATAAGCTTAACAGGGCAAAGGCCATTTTCTTAATCGGAGGGGGTTTAGAATTCTGGGCAGAAAAGGTTATAAGATCCCTGAATAAAAAACCAGGGGTGGTAATATTATCGAAAGGGCTCCCGCTTTCAAAGGAGAATCATTTGCACGGTAAGCAAGAAGAAATCTTTGACCCCCATATATGGCTTGACCCTGTAATGGTTATGAGCATGGTAAACAGTATAAGAGATACCCTTATTGATTTAGACCCCTCCAACAAAAACTATTACATAAAGAGGGCTGAGGGATTTAAGAGAGAACTCGATGGACTCCATTCGAGGATAAAGGAATCTGTTAGAGGATTCAGGGTCAAGGAGTTTGTCACATTTCATTCTGCCTGGAACTATTTCTCAAGAAGGTATGGTCTCAGGGTTATAGGGATAATTGAGGAGTCTCCTGGAAAGGAGGCCAGTCCAGCCCATATTGTGAGGATTATCGAGGAGATAAGAAAAACTAAAGGAAAAGTAGTGTTTATTGAGCCTCAGTTTAATCCAAAGGCTGCGGAAGTGATTGCGAAAGAGACAGGGGCAAAAATCTTCATTCTGGACCCAATAGGAAACCCCCGTATAAAGGGAAGAGGAAGTTATATTGGCCTCATGAATTATAACCTCTCTGTCTTTGAAAGGGCACTCAAGTAAAATGAAGGCAATAGAGATACAGGACTTATCAGTAAGACTTGATGGCAGGGAGGTTTTACATGATATTAACCTCGATATAAATGAAGGGGTATTCCTCGGTATTGTTGGGCCAAACGGAGGCGGAAAGACAACCCTGTTGAGGGTAATTATTGGCCTCATAAAGCCTTTCAAAGGGAAAGCCCTTGTCTTTGGTGAGGAACCGCAAAGGCAGAGGGAAAGGGGCATCTTCGGCTATCTTCCACAACATCAAAACATTGACGCAGGTTTTCCTATAACAGCCCTTGATGTTGTCATGATGGGATTACCGAGGAAGGGATTAGTGAGGAGACACTCCGAAGATGACAGGAATAGGGCAAGAGAGATGCTTTCCATCATGGGTATGGAGGGTTATGAAAACCATCTCTTCGGTTCCCTTTCAGGAGGCCAACAGCAGAGGGTCTCGATAGCGAGGGCACTTGCAGGAAGACCTAAGATACTCATCCTCGACGAGCCGAGCACAGGGATCGATGTTGTTGGACAGGAGGACTTTTACCACCTTTTGAGAGGACTTCAGAGAAAGTTCAATCTAACAATAATAATGGTATCCCATGACATAGGCACTATAACCACCTATGTTGATGAAATAGCCTGTCTTAACAGGACGCTCCATTATCATGGAAATCCGCTCGGGGCCTTTGACAGGGAAGTCATTAAAGAACTCTATGGCAAAAGCGTAGAGATAATAATGCATACAGGATTGTGTGAGAAGTGTGAGAGACTCAGGCCAGAGGTAAAATGACAGAGATACTCGGTTACGGTTTTATGCAGAGGGCCTTTATTGCGGGGATGGCCATGGCCTTTTTTTGCGGCATGATCTCTGTCTTCATCATCCTGAGAAGGGTCTCTTTCCTCGGTTCAGGCATATCCCATGCCGCCTTTGGAGGCGTTGCTATTGGCTTTTTCCTCGGTATCAACCCCATCCTCAGCGCACTGATTTATTGCATAATTGTTGCCTTTGCCATCGATATTATCAGTGAAAAGGGCAGGCTTGCTGAAGATACATCAATAGGCATATTCTTTTCAACCTCAATGGCCC
This sequence comes from Thermodesulfovibrionales bacterium, assembly GCA_046290925.1. Lineage (GTDB taxonomy): Bacteria > Nitrospirota > Thermodesulfovibrionia > Thermodesulfovibrionales > UBA9159 > JBBIPQ01. The sequence continues at coordinate 19,563 of JBKBUB010000001.1, forward strand.
TTGGCATACTACTCATCAGCCTTTCAAAAAGTTACACCATCGACCTATTCGGTTACCTCTTTGGTAGTATCCTCGCCATCAGCACTGAAGAGGTCTATGCCGCTACAGGCCTTTCCCTGATCTTAATTTTTATATTTTTCTTGATCCTGAAAGACCTTCTCTATATAACCTTTAATGAGGAACTATCTATAATCAACGGAATACCTGTAAGATTTATGAAATCTCTCTTCCTCGTCTCGATGGCAATAGCAATAGTTATAGGTATAAAGGTTGTTGGAGTCATTCTTGTATCAGCATTGCTCGTCATCCCCGGCGCTATAGCAAGATTGTTAACGCACAGACTTTACTGGATGCTTGTAATTTCCTCCCTTTCAGCTATGGTATCGACAGTGTTGGGTCTCTTTACCTCTTACATTTATGACTTAGCTCCAGGTGGTATGATAGTTATTGTGCTTTCGTTGATATTCTTCGTTGCCTTTATAAGAAGGGCGTTAGTTAGGTTATAATATATAAATGGCAGAGAAGATGAGACCTCAGCTTAACTTTACCCTGCTTTGTGATGACATAAGACAGGAACTTGGTGGGAAGATAAGTCTTATGGGTATATTCGAAAACATATATGCCACAAGTTTTCCGGCAATACATCCTCGATTGGCCATCATGAATGAATGGGCCGATGGCCTCGGCGAGTTTGAAGCAACATTGAGGATTCTCTCACCTGACAGGAAAACCATATTACGGGAGTCTATCACAAGGCTCAAACTCGCTGATGCCCGTTTCAAACATAGAGACATATCTATACATCTCAATATAGAATTCAGGGAGCCTGGCACATACTGGATAGAAAACTATCTTGACGGAATCCTCGTTAACTCGATACCCCTTAATGTCATGCTCGTTAAGGAGAAGTCCTTTCATTGATTGTCGCATGGATTACAGGGAAAGACAGAAGATGATCGAGGAAAGGATCCAGAAGAAGGAAAGAGAGGCAGAAATAACCCTCGATACAATAAGGGAGATTATTAGGGAATTTCTCTTTCAGAAAGGCTATTCCGAAGAAGAGATAGAAACTGACAGGGCCTTTGATATCGAACTGAATGGAGAAAAAACACCTGTCTCATCGGACTTTATTATCAAAATTAAAGGTAAAAGATTGATGGTCATAAAATGCTCACCTGGTGCCCTTGATTCGAGACAGCGACATATCGTCTCTTTCGCACGTGTCGTTGACTCCTACCAGATACCGCTTGCGGTAGCTACAGATGGATTAAAGGCCCTTATCTTTGACACATTAACAGGAAGGCTATTAAAAGAGGGCCTCGATTCTATACCCTCAAAAGTAGAAGCAGAGAAACTGACAACAACCCTGAAATTTATCCCCTTTCCTTCGGAAAAGCTCGAAAGAGAGAAAAGGGTACTCCTTGCCTTCGAGGCAATAAGGTGTACACAGGAATTTTGCGAATGAGGCTATTACTTGTTGAAGATGAAAGAAATGTAGCAGCCTTCATAAAGAAGGGGCTCGAGGAAGAATTCTATTCCGTCGATATTGCAGAAGATGGCTCAGAAGGCCTATTAATGGCACTATCAAATGATTATGACCTCATTATACTCGACATAATGCTTCCTGGCATGAATGGAGTAGAGGTTTGCAAAAAAATCAGAGAGAAAGACCGACGGGTTCCTATACTTATGCTGACAGCAGTGGATTCTGTAGAAAGTAAGGTACAGGGTCTTGAAAGCGGAGCCGATGATTACCTTACGAAACCCTTTGCCTTCTCAGAACTACTTGCCAGGATTAAGGCGTTACTGAGGAGGGTTCCTGATACAATTAATGAACTCACCATCGACGACCTGAGAATGGAACTTCTATCGAGAAGGGTTTACAGGGGTGACAGGGAAATAACCCTTACTCCTAAGGAGTTTTCTCTACTCGAATATCTTCTGAGAAATAAGGGTAGGGTCTTATCAAGGACACAGATTATAGAGAATGTCTGGGGTTATAACTTTGACCCTGGAAGCAATGTTGTGGATGTACACATAAAGTTTCTGAGAGAAAAGATTGATTCTGCCTCAGAAAGAAAACTGATCCATACCATAAGGGGAGCGGGTTATATCTTAAAGGCTGCAGATAATGATTAAGTCTTTCCAGTTCAGAATCTTCACTCTTGTTGCCCTTTCCTTCACCGTCATATTTGTAATCACATTATTCTTTTTTTCATCGAATGTTGAAAAGAGATTTTACGAAGCCGTTGATATTGAGTTGCTCGAAAGGGCCTCCAATATCTCCCACAGTAGCGAACAACCAAGACTAAGGACAAATGAAAAGATGATAGAGAAGGTCAAAGATGATTATTTCCAGATAACAAATGAAGGGGGTCAGATTTCTGTAAGTTCCATAACATCAGACCATCTGTGGCCTGTTAACAGGGATTTGATGATTCAGGCCTTTGGGGGTTCAACCGTTTTCGAGACCATAAGATTTAGGGGACAAAACCACAGGGTGATATATTTCCCTTTATCTAAAAACAGGGTAATCAACCTGACAAAATCCCTTGAAGAGACCGAAGAAATTACAGGAGGGTTGAATAGATTTCTCATAATGATCTCTGTCGCCTTTTTCTCAGTGGCAATCGTATTGAGCTGGTTGATCTCCAAAAAGGCTATCTCACCTGTCATGACATTAATCGCCTTTGCTGAACAACTTAAGGCAGGAAGGATCAAAAAAGACTTCGAGACCAGGGTTAAAGGCAAAGAGGTAGAAAGGGTCATTGAGATATTTAATGGAGTAATGGAAAATATCAGAAACCTCTCAGAGACACAGAAGAGGTTTACGCAGGATGTATCCCATGAGATACGCTCTCCTCTTACATCTCTAAGAGGTAATATCGAGGTTTCCCTGAGAAAAAGGAGGAGTCCTGAGGAATATGAAGATGTCTTAAGAAGTAACCTCTTTGATGTCATCAGGCTTATCAGGATAACGGACGACCTCTTATTCCTCGCAAGGTCTGATAATAACATAATAGAGATAAGAAAAAACTGGTTTGATATAAACCACCTTTTAAAGGCAATAATCGAGAGGGTAGACCACGAAGGGGTAAGAATCATTGAGAATTACAAAGAGGGCCTCGAATATTATGGAGACATCAATCTCCTTGAACAGGCCTTTTCAAACATTATCCAGAATGCAATCAAATACACTCCCGAAGGTGGCACGGTAACGATCTCTACAGAGGATAATGATCATTCTGTTCAAATAAGAATAAGCGATTCTGGTATAGGGATACCTGAAAAGGATATCCCTCATATCTTTGAAAGGTTTTACAGAGTCGATAAAGAGCGTTCGAGAAAACTGGGCGGCACAGGCCTCGGCCTATCAATTGCCAAATGGATCATAGACAGTCACAGCGGCACCATCTCGGTATATAGCACAGTTGGTAAAGGAACTACCTTCACAATCTCCCTTCCAAAAGATAGAGAATAATTAAAAAATTTTAACCTTTTTTTAATTGTTTCTTAATTTAGAAACTGTATGATTTAAATATGAACATTCTTAATGTTCAAAAAACCAACAAAAGGAGGAGCTATGAAAAGACTAACAGTCTTTGCTACGGTAATCCTATCTCTCCTGTTATCTTCTGCCATGGTATTTTCATGGGTGGAGATAAGGGAGGAAAACGGTATTAAAAAGGTCATAATCAAACCGGACAGAAAGAGCGGCGAGAAAAAAAGGAGTAACTCGGCTTACACCATCATCGGTTGGAACGACCTCGGAATGCACTGCATCAGTCCACGGTTTAAAGAGATGGCCATTCTTCCACCTTATAATACCCTCATGGTTCAGGTTATTCAAAAGGGTAATCCGCCAAAGATTGTAACCTCAGGTGTGAATGTAGAGTACACAATCCTTAACAATACAACCGTTTCAGGGAAAACCGATTTCTGGCAATATGTTAAATCACTCTTTGGCATCGACCTTCCTGAGGGGATCGGTTTGACTGGTAACGGTTTGTCTGGGAAGATGCAAGCAGCAGGTGATCATTTTGAGGCAACAGGTATACCTGCTCTACCCTATGATGATAACATGAAGTGGAATCCATACCAAAAGGCTATAGTTACTTTAAAGGATTCAAATGGTAAGGTGTTAGATACAACAGAGGTTGTTATTCCTGTGTCTGATGAAATGCATTGTGAGAAATGCCATGCCACAGGTGGAGTGGCCTCAAAGGGCATAAGTACCCCAACCTTAGAGGGGAATATACTTACACTCCATGATAGAAACCACGGTACAAATCTAATGGCACAAAGGCCTGTGCTCTGCGCATCCTGTCACAGCAGCAATGCCCTCGGAACGCAGGGAGAATCAGGGATTCCTTCCCTCTCTCTGGCTATGCACGGGAAACACGCAGGGATCGGGACCAATACACCTGGTTGTTATGACTGCCACCCAGGACCTGTGACACAGTGTAACAGAAGCGCCATTGAGGAGATGGGACCATCAGGGAATAATCCAAACTGTGAGAAATGTCATGGGAATCTAAACCAGATGGCTGACTCAATGAGACAGGGAAGGCAGCCATGGATAGAGGAGCCTTCTTGCGCTAATTGCCACAAATCCTATTCAACAGGACAGAATTTATATAGAAATTCAAAAGGCCATGGCGGTGTCTACTGTGCAACCTGTCATAACAGTCCCCATGCCTGGTGGCCATCAAAGAGGAGCGATGACAACTTCCAGCCCCTTAAACTACAGGGTTCTGCTGAGGCGATAGGGAAATGTAATGTCTGTCATACAAATACCCCGTCAGGGAAGATTCATTAACTCTGATATTCAGGGAGTAGGGATTTTATTCTTCCCTGCTCCCCTCTTCCTTCCAGTAAGGATTGGCTATATCCTCAAAAGCAGTAAGTGCAGCTATTGAACCCTGGCCTACTGCAACGACAATCTGTTTAACGCCACCTGTTATATCTCCCGCAGCATAAACCATCGGAAGGGAAGTCCTCTGTTTTTCGTCCACCTTTATATAACCCTCTTTATCAAGCTCAAGACCGAGCATCTTCGCCACATCATTATTCGGTTCATAACCAATGGCAATAAACACACCATCTGCCTGTATCTCCTTAATCGTCCTTTTTTCGGTATCCTCTATCTTTATACCAATAACAGACTTTCCACCCATTATCTCTATCACTCTTGTATTCCAGAGAACGGGTATGCCGGCACTGAAAAGGCTGTCCTGAAGGCTCTTTTCTGCCCTTAATTCATTTCTTCGATGAATAAGCGTGACCCTGGCACCGAGTCCATGTAAGTACAATGCCTCTGTAACTGCAGTGTTACCTCCACCGACAACAAAGACCCTTTTGCCATCCTTAAAGAAATACCCATCACAGGCTGCACAGTAGCTTATACCCTTTCCACTCAGCCTCTCCTCCCCTGGTATATTCAGTTTTCTGCTCCTAACACCCGTAGCGATAATAATGCCCTTCGCCAAATATTCAGCCCAACCTGTCTTAACGCTATACTTTCCATCTAACCTTTTGATTTCTCTTATATTTTCTGAGAGGTGAATCTCTGAGTATCGCGATGCCTGCTGTGCCATCATATCAATAAGGGCCTTACCTGCTATCTTTGTATAGCCAGGGTAATTTTCTACAACAGGTGTTATCGTCACCTGCCCTCCTATATTTTCCTTTTCGATTACTATTGTTTTAAGTCCTGCCCTTCCAGCATAAATGGCTGCTGTCAAACCGGCAGGCCCGGCGCCTATAATCACGAGGTCTGTCTCAATCGGTCCCTCAGTGACCACACCTTCTTGAACCTCTGGCATCTTCAGGGTCAAGAGGGATTCGATAAAGAATTCCTCTGGCACAACACCAGGTGCTGTTAGGACACCGTTAATATAAGTCTGGGGGACTGATATTACTCCGAGTTTTTCACTTATATCCCTGTTTTCATAGATCTCTATTATCTCAGCAGAAACCTGGTCTCTCTTTGCAATGGCTGCAGAAACAGCATAGGCAACCTGCTGGGGGCAGTATGGACAGGTTGGACTGACAAAGACCTGAATATCTCTTTTTGAATCAAGCCTTCTAAGACTTTTCATTGAGGCCTCAGAAAGTAAAACCTTACCAGTTGAAGCCATAAGTAGAGATATAATAAGTGAACGACCTTCTTCACCAAGAGGTGCACCAGTGAATCTTATTGAGAACTTATCAGGAGCAATGAGAATAGTCGGAGACCTTTCAACACCCCTTTTCCTTGAGACCTCGTCGCCTATCTTATAGAAGCCTGCTTTTATCTTTGGTGTTATCTCTGAAAGAGCCTTAACAAGTTTTATGACAGCATCATTGAAGGGATCATTTACACCTTTTTTTGTAAACACCTCGATATGGACATCTTCCTTCAGACCCTTAAAGGTCTCACGCAATACTTCCGTTATGTCTTCAGTGATAATCTCCTTTTCCATGTAGCTATTCTATCCTGGGGAGGTTTAAATCTTCAAGTTTTTTATTTTTAAAAATTGTTGCAACATGTTGCAACAATGAAACAATTCCAAAAGCCTGCCTTTCGATACAACTTATTGAAAAATAAGATAATTTTGTACTGGCACAAATCATGCCTTTTTTCCCTTAAAAGGGAAGGATGTTTTACATCCTAAATATTCTTCTTAGGAGGTGTGCGATGGCTAAATTGAGCAAACTGCAGGACCTTATGTCTATTAAAGGGGCATTTGCTGCAGGAGAGTTTAGCGATGACGGAAGGCTCTTAGCCTACTACGGAAACATCACTGAAAAGGCCGCAGAGATTGCAGCAATGATGTGCGCTGCTAACAAACTCATGGGTAACATGCAGGCAAAGGGCTGGAGTGTTTATACCGGCCAGGATGGGTTTTACCCTGTTTATGGATTTGCAGTAGCTGGTGGAAAGTATGCAGCCTGCATAATGGGAAATGTAGGCGTCTTTGTGGATATGAGCAAGGCAGATTTTGATGATGCCTTTGCAACACTCTCTAAATATGCATAAGAAAGGAGGAAAAGACAATGGCAAAACTCGAAGACCTATTAAAGATTAGAGGCGTCTTTGCAGCAGGAGAATTCTCAAATGATGGAAAACTTGTCGCTTACAAGGGCGACATATCAGAGGAGCATGCTGCAATGGCTGCTGAGATGTGCGCAGCAAATAGCCTTATGGCAAAGATGCAGTGCGATGGATACACAGCCTTCAGCGGCCAGGAATGGGCACCTTATATTGGCTGGGCATTAACCGGTCCAAAGTACTCGGTCTGTGTCGTTGGCAATAAGGGCGTCTTCGCAAGAAATGATGAAGTCTCATTTAATGAGGTATTTAAGGCGCTCAGGAGTTAGATGGCAAGGGGAAACATTTCGTTTCCCCTTTTTAAATTCTTTCTAAGGAGATAGCGGATGTATAAATTTCTATCTGAAGAATGGATAAAGGCATATATGGATGAATGGAATCAAAATGACGACCTAAAAAAAGGTTTAAAGGATTTTTCTGCATCAATAAAATACTATATCGATGGTAACTCAGAGGGCGTTCATTTAGTAGTGGACAATGGCGTTGCAAAACAGGCAGGACAGGCAAATCTGTCAACGTACGACTTTGAACTTTGGGCTACCCTGGAAAACTGGAAAAAGCTGGCCACAGGGGATATGGGCCCAAGGGCTGCAATGCTCACAAAGAGATTGAAGTTCAAGGGGTCAATGATTACCGCAATGAAATACATGACCTCCTTTGAAGGTTCTCTAAAAATGATGGGCAAGATTCCAACAGATTGGAATATATAAAAACAAAAATTTAATCAAAAGGGAGGATAACCAATGACAGAGGCATCTCAAAAATACTGGTCGCCCTATTTGGTAGGAGTTTTACTTGGCTTGCTCCTGCTCTCAGTTTATTACATAATGGGTTGGGGACTGGGCGCATCAAGGGCCTGCATAAGGATAACAGCCTACACGCTACATGTTGTAAATCCCACGAAAGTAGAGAGCAGTGAATACCTGAAGAGTTATTTTGCCCTGGAAGACCCAATGTGGAAGGACTGGACATTTATAGAGGTCTTCGGGGTATTGTTAGGCGGGATAATCGGAGCCATAACTTCAGGCAGGTTTAAGGTTCAGACCGAAAGAGGGGAGCACATTAATTCGTGGCATCGGTTAATCTATGCTTTTATTGGTGGTTTTCTTGCAAGTCTTGGCACGCGGTTCAGTCGCGGCTGCACCAGTGGACTTGCGCTTTCAGGAGGAGCAACCTTTGTAACAGGGGCTTGGTTGTTTATTGTTGCAACCTTCGCAACAGGCCTTGTAGCCGCACCCCTTGTTAGGAGGTTATGGAGATGATAAAAGGACCTTTATATGCCCATGATGTGTTTGGGGAGGGAACATCTCTCGTTATAGCCCTGATAATTGGTATTGTATTCGGTTTCCTTCTCGAAAGAGCAGGTTTTGGCAGTTCACGGAAGCTTACAAGTGTGTTCTATCTTGATGACTTTGCCGTGCCAAAGGTGATGTTTTCTGCAGTTGTAACAGCAGCTGCAGGCATTTACATTTTCTCTATTTCTGGACTGCTTAATATGGAAGAAATAGTTAAACTTCCGACATATGTATGGCCACAGATTATCGGGGGGATACTTTTCGGGCTGGGCTTCCTGATCGGTGGTTATTGTCCCGGCACCGCCTTTGTTGCAATTGGTTCAGGAAAGATTGATGGGATACTATACATTGTTGGGGCTGTAACAGCAGGTTGGTTCTTTACGTACAGCTTTGATTTTGTAAAAGGATTTTATCTTTCAGGAAAGTTAGAGCATACTTTTTTGTATGAGGGACTCGGGATTCCCAGGTTGGTATTACTGCTGATTGTTGTTTCAATAGCGCTTGGTTTCTTTGCTGTCTTAGAGAGATATGAGAAAAGAAAAATAAGGAGTCTTCAATGAACTTATCTGAAAGGAGGAGGTGATACAATGTTAGTTAAGAAATTTTTGATCTTGCTCGTGACTGTGATATTCACACTCGGTGTTGTTAGCCTTGCCTTCTCAGCCGAAGCCATAACAGGTAAGGTTGTAAAAATTGAAAGCAAAAGCTGACCATCAAGACGAAAGACAAAGAGGTCACAGTAGAGGTGAAAGAGATAAAAGGCCCGCTTAAGGTTGGAGATAGTGTCATTGTCAAGGATGGTGTTGCGAGTAAGAAAAAGGCCGTAGAAGGATGTTGAACGCAGGGCAGTGCACATATTTGTGGATGATTTATCATTCCCCTATGAGAGAAGGTAGGCTTTGCCCCCTTCTCTCATTTATAGCTTATAGGGGTATATTTGATGTTATAATTTAAATAAGATATTCCCTTAACCTAACAGGGGACTGAAGGACGAGGTGTGATGGACTTTAGCCTTTTAGAAGGTTTGGCCGATGGCGTAATAGTCATCGACAAAAACAAAAAAATACTCTATGCGAATGAGAAAGCTAAAAGCTTCTTAAGCCGCAAAATTATACCTGGTGATCCCTGCAATTCTTTAACACCCATATGCCGGGGTTGCCCGATGAGACATGTAGAGGACACAAAGGAGGCTATTGAGATTTATGATGCTCAACTTCAGGACAGAAGGCTCGTATACTTTAGTATGGCCCCTGTATTTCAAGATTGTAAATTTGTAGGTGTCATTGAGCTTTTCAGAAATATAGATGAGATAATACCCTGTGCTGAAGAGATAGCAAGTCACAAAGAGTTGATGGGGGTTATCCTGAACTCCCTGGTCGAGGCAGTTTTAGCACTCGATAAAGATGGCAATGTAATAGAATACAATGCTATAGCAAAAAAGATATTATGCTGGAAAGAGGTAGAAGAATTAAAAGGAAGGAATATCAAGGAGCTTTTGAATTTAAGTTTAGAGGATTTGGTCCCTGATGGTGAACGGGCAGACGTGTGGGTTGAAACACCCTGCGGAAAAGAAAAGGCCTCCCTATTAATATCTCCGCTTACAGAAGGAGGAGGTTATGTTGTTTCCTTTTACATCATTCGTAGTGACTCTTATACTACCCTGAAAGAAGGTTTCATCACTGAGACAAAGTATCCAAATTTCCAGAAAATCCTTGACCTTGTAACATCTATAGCAGATGTTAATGTAAATATATTGATAGAGGGAGAAACAGGAACTGGGAAAAGTCTTTTAGCAAGATACATACATTCTCTATCATCATCAAGGGATAAACCCTTTGTAACTATTAACTGTTCTGCCATACCTGATAACCTTCTCGAGGCTGAACTGTTCGGTTATACCAAAGGGGCATTTACCGGTGCGGTTTGCAATAAACCAGGAAAGGTAGAGATTGCCGACGGTGGAACCCTTTTTCTTGACGAGATCGGCGATATGCCCCTCCACCTTCAGGGCAAAATCCTTCACCTGATACAACATAAGGAGTTTGAAAGGCTCGGAGAGATAAAGCCAAGAAAGGTAAATATTCGCATAATTGCAGCAACTAACAAAGACCTCAAGGTTTTGATTAAAAAAGGTCTTTTCAGGAAGGACCTATTTTATAGACTGAATATCATCAATATTCCGCTCCCGCCTTTAAGAGAAAGGAGAGAAGATATACCGCCATTAGTAAATCATTTCATAGAGAAGTTCAATAAAATACATAACAGAAAGATAAAAAGCATATCTTCGGAAGTTATGAAACGTCTTCTGAGCTATGATTATCCTGGTAATATAAGGGAACTCGAAAACATTATAGAAAGGGCGGTTATAACGTGTAAAGGAAACATTATAAAGACTATTAATATCGAAGAAAGAACAACAAAAGAAATAGAAAGCGAAAGGGTAGATTCCGATATAGCGAAAGAACAGATTACCAAGGCACTCAAAGAGGCAGGATACAATAAGTCTTTAGCAGCAAAGATGCTTGGAGTACACAGGACAACCCTCTGGAGAAAGCTTAAGACATTAAATTACAGCAATTAGGTTTCGGTTAAATCCTTCTTAAGATTTAAGATTCCGAAAATTAGCAGGGGGAAACCATCTGCTGATCATAGACAACTAAAAAATCATCATACGGTTCTATGTGTCGTTTTTGTGTGAACGGGATAAACCACTTTACCACTTTACCCATTCACCACTTTACCGATTATCGGTAGTCCTTATCCTTGACCATATCCTCTCATCAGGCATATAATTACTCATGCTCAATGACTTATTCAAACAGCATGGCGTAAGGCTTGCCTATTTATTCGGTTCACAGAAGGACAAGGGAGTTGCCTTCCTGAAAGGCCAATCCATAGAGATTGAAAGGGGTTCAGACCTGGATATAGGCGTTGTCCTCTCTGACCTCCCCAACCCTGACCAGAGGTTTGATTTATATATAAATCTGTACGCAGGCCTTTCTGAGATTTTCAAC